>JAFAGX010000242.1 GCA_019237515.1 Acidobacteriaceae bacterium | reverse complement strand
AATCGGGAATATGTGATTGAAAACGGGGTAGCCACGGATGTAACCGGAATTCGCTCCAGCGATACTGCCGCCGCCTCTGAACAACTCGTCTAACCATCGCTAACCCTGGCACCCTCCCCCAAGAACCCACAGGAGTTTGAGATGAACCGGCTTTTGCAGCACCGCCGCTGGATCATTCTCGCGTCGCAGACACTATTGCTCTGCTTCACGTATTGGCTGGCATTCCAGATCGCCTCCGAGTTCCAACTCACCCAGGCGGGTATGCTGGCCTTTGCGCAAACGTTGCCTCTGGTCTTGTTAATCAAGCTGATCTGCTTTCGCCGCTTTGGACTGCTGGCGGGCTGGTGGCGCTATGCCGGGATGAACGAGGTGCTCGACATTTCTCGCGCCACGGCAGCAAGCTCCGGCATGATGCTGCTTCTATTTTGGTTCGTCTGGCGTCCGCAGGCATTGCACTTGACGGTAATCGTTATCGATATGTGTTTGACGCTTCTAGCTACTGGAGGCGCACGACTCGCGGTCCGTGCCTACACGGAAAATGCATCTCGAAGTTACGTTGGAAAAAAGAAAGCGCTCATCGTGGGAGCTGGCCGAATTGGAACTGCGATTGCCCGCGAAATGAACAATAGCGAACTGCAATATGCTCCCATTGGATTCGTGGATGATGACCCTTCCAAACGCGGGGTGCGGTTTCAAGGCATCCCTGTTCTCGGCAGCACCGAGGATCTTGCACGTTTGATTGTTGCCTACAACGTCACCGCCGTCTTGATCGCAGTCCGCCGAGCGCCGGGAGCCTTGGTGCAACGCATCATTGAACATTGTCGCGAACGCGAGGTCGAATTCAAAATAGCTCCCGCGCTTGCAGAACGGATGAACGGCTCGGCGTTCAGCCTGATGAGGACAGTCAGTCCCGAAGATTTGCTGGGACGCACACCATTGACCCTCGATTTGGACCCGATTCGGCGCAAATTGGAGCACAAAACGGTGTTGATCACGGGCGCCGGTGGCTCAATCGGCTCTGAACTCGTGCGACAAGTGGCACAACTCAATCCGGAAAAACTGATTTTGCTTGATCGCTCAGAAAATGATTTGTTCAAGCTCAGCACGGATTTGGCATGCAATTTCCCAGGATTGCGTTTTGTGTCATGCATCGCTGACATCCTGGACGTGCGCAGCCTGCGCGATCTTTTCGCGTTATACCGGCCGCAGTCGATCTTTCACGCGGCTGCATACAAGCACGTTCCTATGATGGAACTGAATTGCTGGCAGGCGATCACGAACAACATTTTTGGCACTTACAACGTTGCGCTTGTGGCGCTGGAACACCGCGCCGAAGATTTCATCATGGTTTCGACCGATAAAGCGGTGAACCCGACCAACATCATGGGTGTGACAAAGCGAGTGGCCGAGTTGATTGTGCTGGCCCTGCAAGAGCAGCATACTCGATTCACCGTGGTCCGCTTTGGCAACGTACTGGGGAGCAATGGCAGCGTGTTGCCACTTTTCCGCCAACAAATTGCCAGCGGCGGGCCGGTCACCGTCACGCATCCTGAGGTGGTGCGCTATTTCATGACCATCCCTGAGGCGGTGCAACTCGTGTTGCAGGCATCCTCGATGGGTCGTGGAGGCGAGATTTTTGTTCTGGATATGGGCAGACCAGTACGCATCTTCGATTTGGCGCAGAGTGCAATCCGCTTGGGCGGTTTCGTTCCCGACATCGATATTCAAATTGTCTTCACCGGCTTACGCCCGGGCGAAAAACTGTTCGAAGAACTGAACTTTGCGGCTGAAGGTCTAAGGCCCACAGCCCACGCCAAGATCCGAGTGTTGGATGGTGGGCGAGCAGACTTCGCCCAGGTCCGGCAATGGCTTGACGAACTGAATGCACTGGTCGAGTCGCGGAACCTGCATGGTTTGATTACGAAGCTCACCGACATCGTGCCGCAATATCGACCCAGCGCCGAGGTTCGCGCGCTCGCCGACGTTGATCGTTACGACTACTCCTGGAAATACGTGCAGGACCGGGCTACTCTCTCCTCCCACACCGCTCTTGCTGCAGCCTGATTTCTCGAGGCAACTCGCAAGTGAAACGCCTTTTCGACGTGTTGCTGTCGTTGATGGGACTAGTAGCGATCGGGCCGATCCTGGCCGTGATCGCGGTTTTGATACGACTGGACTCCAAGGGTCCTGTACTTTACCGCGGGTTGCGCGCTGGGCGGTGGGGACGTCCGTTTCTGATTCTGAAGTTACGCACCATGGTTGAAGACGCAGAGCAATTAGGCGGTGCAGAGACAGCGTCAGATGATCCCCGAATTACACGCTTGGGTGGATTTTTGCGCCAGTACAAACTCGATGAGTTCCCCCAGCTTTTCAACGTGCTGAAGGGAGACATGAGCCTGGTGGGGCCGCGCCCGGAAGTTCTGGATGAAGTCGCCTGTTATAGCTCACAAGAGCAAGAGGTGTTACGGGTGCGGCCCGGAATAACCGATTGGGCTTCGTTGAGATTTCATCATGAAGGCGAAATCTTGCGGGGCAGCCAGGATCCCCATCGCACTTACCACGAAAAGATTCAGCCGGAGAAACTGCGATTGCAACTGGAATATGTCCAACACCATTCGGTGCTCATGGATTTTTGGATCATCTGCCGGACTTTTCACGCCATCTTTGAGTGAGGTCACAATGCCTGCAATTCTGAGCAATGAATACATCGATACGTCGAAAGCATTGGCCATCAACGGCGGCCCTCGCACTGTGACCGAGCCTTTTGCGCGGTGGCCTTCCTACACCGAAGCCATGAGAGTCGCAGTCGGCGAGATTCTGCGCTCTGGACTAGTCAATTACTGGACCGGCGAAGAGGGGGTTCAGTTTGAAAAAGAATTTGCGGCATATTGCGGAGCCAAGTATGCCGTTGCCGTAGCGAACGGCAGCGTCGCGCTGGAATTGGCGCTACGCGCAATCGGAGTTGGACCTGGAGATGAAGTGATTGTGCCCAGCCGCACCTTCATTGCATCGGCGACTTGCGTAATGATCTGCGGCGCTACGCCGGTGTTTGCCGATGTGAACCTGGAAACGCAGACCATAGAGATCGATTCTGTCCAACAACTGATTTCGCCTCGCACGAAAGCGATCATCGCCGTGCATCTTGCCGGGTGGCCGTGTGCGATGGATGAGCTTCTTGCCTTGGCAAAACGGCACTCGTTGTTTGTGATTGAAGATTGCGCACAGGCCCATGGCGCGAGACACCGGGGGCACTGTGTAGGCGCTATGGGCAACATCGGCGCGTTTTCCTTCTGTCAGGACAAGATTATTTCAACTGGCGGAGAAGGTGGCATGGTGACCACGAACGACGCTGCGCTATGGGAAAAGATGTGGAGCTATAAGGATCATGGACGTAACTTTGCCATGTCCCGGTTGAAAGGTGGGGTAGCGTTTCGTTGGATTCATGACAGTTTTGGAAGCAATTTCCGCATGACCGAGATGCAGTCGGCTATCGGGCGAATGCAGCTGCAATCTCTGGATGAGCAACTACGCATTCGGCGGCATTATGCATGGCTACTCACACGGAGATTGGTGCATGTTCCGGGTTTGCGGGTGCCTATGCCGTCCCCCGATGTACAACCGTCGTTTTATCGCTTTTACGCTTTTATCGAACCGGAGCACATGGCCGCCGGCTGGACTCGAGATCGCGTGCTGGAAGCGATTTGTGCGGAGGGCGTTCCCTGCGGTGTGGGCAGCTGCAGCGAAATCTACCTCGAACAAACATTCCCGAACTCTATGAGACCAGCCGAACGGCTACGGAATGCAAAGCGGCTGGGAGAAACTGGTCTTGCGTTCCTGGTTCATCCGACGCTGACCGAAACCAACATCCGGCAAATGTGCGATGCCGTGGAGAAAGTCATGAGCGCCGCCACGTACCCGGACGAGTGGCACTCGGTTGCATAAGGAAAATTCATGGAAAGAAGTTCAATTCGAGTAACCGTCATCGTTCCGATGCGCAACGAAGAGCAGCGCATAGGACGGTGCCTGGACAGCATTCTGGAAAACGATTTTGATCGTAACCAGATGGAAATTCTCGTGGTTGACGGTTGTTCAACGGACAGTTCACGGGAGATGGTGATGGAACGGGCCGCATTTTGCGACAACATCAACCTTTTGGACAACCCCGCAAAGATCGTTTCCACCGCTTTGAACATTGGCATCGATCACGCTCGTGGCAATGTCATTAT
>JAFAGX010000123.1 GCA_019237515.1 Acidobacteriaceae bacterium | reverse complement strand
GAGTTCCTGGCGAATATGAGCTCGTTGTAACAAATATTCAAAACAGAGATGACTGCGAGGTTTTGGTCCTCGCTTTTCTCTTTTGTGGCGCGGGCGCCATCGCCCGCGAATTTGCCGAGTGGGACGGGCGTTTCGGCCGTCGCAACGATGTCCGCTAGCTTGCAGCCTTCCAAAGATCTCCGCTTTGACCCTCTGAGTTCTCTGTGGTCAGCCTTTGAGTTCGTCCAACATGGCGGTCATCTCTGATTGTGCATGCTGATTGCCGGTGCGGCGAGCCACAGCAATCCCATCCACAAGCATGCGTTTCGCGTCGTCAATCCTCTGTGCCGTAACCAGTGTCTGTGCCGCCATGAAATAGCCGGCCGTGTAATCCGGATGGCTGGCCAGCAAGGCGCGGAATTCTTCGAGCGCGCGTTCCACGTCTCCTAGTTTCGAATATTCCATAGCAAGCCCGTAACGGGCAAAGGCGTCATTCGGATTCTGAGCAAGAACGTCGGTCAGCATTGGAATTCGGTCCATAGCTGTTTAGCTTAGCAATTGACTGCGGCATAGAACCAGAGGAAGTGGCGGGAATTGTGCTGTGCACTGGCAATGGCCGGTGCCCCTCAGTACAATGGCGACATCTTTCACAAACAGAACCTGCAATGGCCTGCCCCTATTTCATGCCCACCAAGAAATGCGAGGACGCGAGTTGGATTCATCCGTCGAGACTACCCCTGGGAGCAGGGTGGGAAGGACAATGCATGGCGCCAGGACAGGAAGGTGCGCAGCCCTCTGACGAAGAGATCCGCAACTTCTGCAATCTCGGATACGCTTCTGGTTGCTCACGGCTTCCGACAGATCGCACTGCCGATGCGGTTCGGTTTGCCGTCACTCGCGATGGCGGCGATCAACTTACCGTCTGCTTCGTTCGCGAGTTGGAGCATCGCCCAGCGGGGCACGGCACACTCGAATACGACATGACTTGCGGCGCGTGGAAGAATGCTCACTCTGATCCGCGTATTCAGAAGATGGCCGATTGCTATTTGCAGAGTTATTTGATTCGTCGAACTCCGGCGGCTACGGCCGCCCCGGGTGCACGGTTATGAACGATGATCGAATGATGCCGCGGCCCGTCCGCGACTCCCAGTCGGAGATGACGGAACTGGTTCTGCCCAACGATGCCAACCCCCTCGGGGCTTTGCTAGGCGGTCGACTGATGCACTGGATTGACATGGCTGGCGCACTCGCGGCGCACCGTCACTCGCGAAATTATGTGGTGACTGCATCTATCGATCACCTCGATTTTTTGGTTCCGGTGCATGTGGGCGATCTGGTGATTCTCCGCTCTTCCGTGAATCGTGCTTTTCACACCTCCATGGAAGTTGGGGTAAAAGTCTGGGTGGAAAACTACATCGAGAACGATTGCCAGCACGTCAGTTCTGCGTACCTTACATTTGTTGCCGTAGATGGCGCGGGACGGCACCTGGAAGTGCCTGCAGTCGTGCCGGAAACCGATGAACAGCGTCGCCGCTACGAAGACGCGACTAAGCGAAGAGCGATTCGACGCGAGCATTTGGAGCGCCGGCGCGCAAACGCGCGTTAACCCGGCCTTGTAACTTCCAGTTACTGTGATTTCCGTCACATCCTTTTGGTCGGCTCTCTCGCGATAATGATGCTTCTTGTAAACGGGGCGTCATTATGGATAGTGCTCTCCTGATACACCGGCTGCATTTTGCCTTCACAGTAACTTTTCATTACTTATTTCCGCAGTTCACCATGGGTCTGGCGCCGCTGATTGTGGTTCTGAAATGGCTTGGGCTGCGCCGCAACGACGAAACTTACAATCAGGCTGCGAAGTTCTGGGCGCGGATTTTTGGAATCAACTTTGTGCTCGGAGTTGTGACCGGGATTCCGATGGAATTTCAGTTTGGTACCAACTGGTCGCACTTCTCACGGTTTGCTGGAGGCGTAATCGGCCAGACGCTGGCCATGGAAGGCATGTTCGCGTTCTTCCTCGAATCGGCTTTTCTCGGTCTTTTCTTATATGGCGAGAAGCGCCTCAGCCCGCGCGCACACTGGTGGTCTGCGCTTGCGGTTTTTCTGGGATCCTGGCTGAGCGGCTACTTCATCGTCGCAACCGACGCCTGGATGCAGAACCCGGTTGGCTATGAGCGGGCGGCGGATGGCTCGGTTCAACTGACGAGTTTTTGGGAACTGGTGCTGAATCCCTGGGCATGGTGGCAATACGCTCACAACATGAGCGGGGCTGTAGTCACCGGCGCGTTCGTGATGGCGTCAGTCGGAGCATTTTATTTGCTCTGGGGCAAACACGTTGAGCATGGACGAATTTTCGTGCGAACCGGAGTGATCGCGGGGTGCATTTTCAGCATCCTGCAATTGTTCCCCACCGGGGACGGGCAAGGGCGCATGATTTTGCGTTACCAACCGGTAACTCTGGCCGCGATGGAGTCACTTTTTGAAAGCCAGCCCGGGGCGCCGCTGGTCATCCTTGGTCAGCCTGATGTGGAGGCGCGCAAGATCGACAATCCGCTGATTGTACCGAAGGCGCTTAGCTTTTTGACATACCGGCGCTGGTCGGCGCGCGTGGAGGGCCTGAATGAATTCCCGCAGCATCTCTGGCCAAACAACGTGGCCCTGCTCTACTACAGCTATCACATCATGGTTGGACTGGGAACGATCTTCATATCGATTTTGTTGATTGCGGTCGTGCTCATGTGGCGTCGCAAGCTTTTCCACGCGCGCTGGATGCTCTGGATTCTGTTGTTGAGCCTGCCATTTCCGTATATCGCCAATACAGCCGGATGGATCACTGCCGAAGTCGGACGGCAGCCATGGCTGGTGTATGGACTCATGCGCACCGCCGATGGTTATTCGAAAACGGTATCTGCGGGCAACGGCATGTTCACGCTGCTTGGGTTCATGGGGATGTACATGGTGATGGGAATCGTTTTCCTGTTTTTGGTACGCCGCGAGATTGAGCACGGACCGCTGGGCGAAACCGCGATCCCGCGCGCATTTGCAACGGAAGCTGGCAGAGACTAAAGAGGACTTATGGAAACATTGTGGTTCATGATCGTCGCCGTGATGTTGGCCGCTTACGTAATTCTTGACGGATTCGACTTGGGCGCCGGCGCGATTTATCTCTATGCTGCCCGGACTTCTCAGGAACGTCGGATGATTTTGCGTGCTATTGGGCCGGTGTGGGATGGAAATGAAGTGTGGTTATTGGCAGCCGGCGGGACACTGTACTTCGCCTTCCCTCAACTCTATGCATCGGGGTTCAGCGGGTTTTATCTGCCCCTCATGATGGTGCTGTGGCTGCTCATGCTGCGAGCGATTGGCATCGAATTTCGCGCCCACATCGAAAATCCGGTATGGCAAGGATTCTTTGACGTTGTGTTCTGCGTATCCAGCGTCCTGCTGGCGATCTTCTTCGGCGCGGCGCTGGGAAATGTGGTACGCGGCGTTCCATTGGCATCTGACGGATATTTCTTTGAACCATTGTGGACGAATTGGAGAGTCGGCCCAAACCCGGGCATTCTCGACTGGTACACGGTAATGACCGGCGTTGTTGCGCTGGTGACTCTTACCGCGCATGGGGCGCTCTACGTCGCGACCAAAACAGAGGGGGAACTCAACCTGCGAGCGAGAAGAATTGCTTCGGTAATGTGGCCGGTTCAATTATTGCTGACGATCGTCAGTTTGATTGCGACTTACGCAATCAAGCCGGACGTGATGCAGAACTATCGCGAACATGCGGTCGGCTTGCTCGTTCCGGTCGTAGTGTTCGCCAGTCTTGGCGGGATGATCTGGGGAATTGCTGGACAAAAAGAAAAATTCGCATTCGTTGCATCGAGTCTTTACATCGCTGCCATGCTGGTGGGCGCGGCGTTTGCGCTGTATCCGGTCGTTCTTCCCGCCAGTACCGACCCGAGCTACAGCCTCACAATCTACAACTCGGCAGCCGGACAACATGGGCTGAGGGTGGGGCTGGTGTGGTGGTCTATCGGAATCGTGCTGGCGCTGATCTATTTTGTCTTCATCTTCCGAATGTTTCGGGGGAAAGTCCGACTGGAAGAGGGCGGATACTAGCGGCGGAAGATCATTTCCATACCACGAACGATTTCGGCAAGCCTAGAAAGCGCTCGCTGTTAATTTTGCACCCTGGAAACAATTGCAGAAGTTGGGCTCGTGTCAGCAGGCGAATGGAATTGATCAAGGCGACGGATTCCTCGCGGCTTGGCCGATATCTCCAGCCATGGAGTGTCAGATAGCGGTCGACGAAGTGGCTGAACCATTTTCCTGGCAGCCAATGCACGCATAAGCCGAGAAAGTGCGGCTCAACCGGAAACCACTTGTTTGGTGTCTGGCAATAAACCCGTTTTCCAAGACGCAGCATTTCATGAGCGAAACGCTTTTGATCATCGAAGCTACCCACGTGCTCAATCACCGAATTCGAGAACGCGAGATCGAATGCTTGGTTCTGAAATCCCGTCGCTCGAGCATCGCCGAGAATGTACGTGAAAGTTGAAGGCAGACTGTCGGGCGCTGGTTCAATATTCACGACTGTCGTGTGTTCAGCGAAATTTGTCTGCTTCCACATATCGACTCGCCCGCCGAGATCGATCACTTGGTGACAGTCGCGAAATTCTGTGGTGAGCCAGCGCAAACGCTTGCGACGGAAATAGCCGCCGACCACCTCATAAATGTGGTGGACGATGCTCATCGAAGGCTCT
>JAFAGX010000127.1 GCA_019237515.1 Acidobacteriaceae bacterium | reverse complement strand
CGAACGGCAGGCACGGCCTTCAACAGGCGGACCGCCTCGAGCAGCAGATCATCGAAGTCCATAGCGTTGGCTTTGGCCAACTCTTTCTTGTATTGCGCGTAGATTTGCGCCACACGCTCGGTTTTCGGATCGGCCGATTGCAGATAGACTTCCTGCGGATCCAGCATGTGATTCTTGGCCCAGGAAATGTGCGCCAGGATCGAGCGGGGCGTGACCTGCTTATCGTCGATGCCGAGCCGCCGCATTACAGATTTGACGAGCTGCTGCTGATCAGCTTCGTCGTAGATCACAAACTGTTTGGTCAGGCCGACGGGCGGTCCGTTTTGAGTCGATGGAAGTCGTAACGCTTCGATATCCCGGCGGAGAACGCGTACACAGAAAGAGTGAAAGGTAGAAATCACGGGTTTAGCGATCGAGAGACCGCCGACCAGCTTGTCTACACGCTCACCCATCTCGGCGGCTGCTTTGTTCGTGAAAGTCATCGCGAGGATCGATTCCGGCATGACCCCGAGACTCTCGATCAGGTGGGCGATACGGTAGGTGATCACGCGCGTTTTGCCGCTACCCGCGCCCGCCAAAATAAGTAGCGGGCCGTCCGTGGTCTCCACGGCTTCACGTTGTTGCGGATTCAGTTGGGAGAGAAAAGACAAAGATGGAAACGGCTCCGATGGCGCTTAGTTGATTTTACAAGGTCTCGGCGTTTGGGTGTTCAGGGGTGAATCACCCTTAAGGCAGCTGGCGCGACCGTGATGTCGGCCGGTGTCTGGCAGATGAACTCGCCATCGGCATAGATGTCGATTGGTTCCTCGGTATCAATTCTGAGCCGATCGGTTTGCAAGTATTCCACTCCGCTGATCCCCAAATGCCTGCCGAAGTAAACGGTGGGGAACAGACTCAGAAGTTTGATCTTGCCGATTTCATGCACGATACAAACGTCGAGCTTACCGTCATCCAGCTGGGCATGAGGCGCGATCTTCATTCCATCACCGTATGTTGGACTATTGGCAAAAGCGGCCAGGACAATAGGGGTCTCAGCACGCGACACTACTCTCCTCTGGTTCGGGGATGTTGGCAGGCTGAGTCGTATCGGCACGGCTGCAAAGCGAAGCAGAGCGGAGGGCAAGCTCAGTAAGTAGCCACCGTGGCCGCGGATCCAGCGGGGAAGTTGGTTCGCTCTTCGCGTCACCTCGGTGTCGAGGCCAACACCTCCGATGCAGCAAAAATAGTGCGGATTGGAAGCATGCTCGTTGGAGATGGCCTTGATGATTCCTAAATCGATGCAACGCAAGTTACGAGCACTCGAACAGAATGTTCGCCATGCTGAAAGTGACTCTCGCCTGCTAGAAATCCCCAGGCTCCGCGCGAAATCGTTTCCGCTGCCGCATGGCACGATTAGAACCGGAAGCTGCAATTGAACCAGGCGCGACAAGTGACGATGAATGGTTCCATCGCCTCCGAAAATCAGAATGGCGTCCGCTTCCGACGAACTCGAGGGCAGCCCGATCAGCCACTCAACCGCCGAGTCTTTTTGGAATGGCTTTAAGTCGGTTTCAGATGAGTCAAGCCCGAAAATAGCGGCAGCCCGCATCGCGGGCTAAAGAGTAGCAAATTCGTGCTAAAATGGCCGCTCTTGTGACGTTGAGTTTCTTCCATAAGGCGCAATAACCCCCGCAATTCCGACGGATCACGCGTGGAACCGAATCCTCCCGACGCCGCCACTGTAACCTACGCCGATGCCGGTGTGGACATCGACCGCGCCAATAAAACCAAAAAACGCATCAAGTACCTCGCCCAGAAAACCTTCACCAAGGGCGTTCTTAGCGAGATTGGCGGCTTTGGCGGCCTGTTTTCGATCGATAAGGAAAAGTACGTGGATCCCGTATTGGTGTCGAGCGTGGACGGAGTCGGAACCAAGCTTAAAGTTGCCTTCGAGATGAACACGCACCACACTGTAGGCGCCGATCTGGTCAATCATTGCGTCAATGACATCGCCGTACAGGGCGCGGCACCGCTTTTCTTCATGGACTACCTCGCTGCCGGAAAGCTTGAATCCGAGATAGTTGAGAAAGTCATCGAGGGCCTGGCGGAGGCGTGCAAGCATAACGGCTGTGCTCTGATAGGCGGAGAGACCGCGGAAATGCCCGGATTTTATGCGGATGGAGAGTACGATCTTGCGGGTTTCATCATCGGCGTAGTTGAGCGCGATCGCATTATCGATGGCAAACATGTGCAGGTCGGAGACGTAATTTTGGGTTTACCCTCGACCGGTCTGCATACGAACGGCTACTCGTTGGCCCGCAAATTGTTTTTCGAAGTTGCCGGATACAGCCTGGAAACTTACGTTAACGAACTGAAAGGCAAAGTCGGCAACGAGTTGATGCAGACGCACAAGAGTTACTGGCCTGTGATCAAGAAGTTGGTCGCGGGTGAGTGCGTTTCCGCAATGGCGCATATTACCGGCGGAGGAATCACGGAAAATCTTCCACGCGTGCTGCCGCGCGGAACGGCTGCCATCATTGAAGTTGGCACGTGGCCGGTGATGCCTATCTTCGACCACCTTCAGAAGCTCGGCAACGTGCCGCCCGCCGAAATGCTCCGGACCTTCAACATGGGATTAGGCATGCTACTGGTCGTTCCCATCGCGAAGTTCAAAAAAGCTCAGAGCATTTTGGATAAAGTCGGGGAAAAAGCCTATACCGTAGGAAGAGTCGTGAAGGGCGACCGGAAGGTGATGTACACCTAGCGATCAACAAGACATTTTGCTCCAGTACACTCGCGTTTAGCGCTTCAGCAGATCTACGGGCTCTCGCACATCAACAACCCGAAAGTACTTTGTCAATGCCGGATATTTCTTTGCTACCGCTTCATACATCGCGTACGCCACATTGCGATACGATTGGTGACCCGCCGGTGTAGTTCTCAATTCCGAGATATAGACCACCTCGGCGAAATCCATCTTGAATAGAGTTCGCTTGCGGAAGGCTAGCGGGATTGCGTACTGCGAGCTCTCCTTGGCTTCGGAACTGCGTGCTTGTGCGAGGCGCGTAACCGCATCGGCAGTTCGCTGCATAATTGTCCGGTATCTTTCGGAGAGACCGGCAGCTTTGATCTCATCCGGCGTATCGTAACCATGTACGGTGGTGAATTCTTGACCAATCTGAATACAGCGA
>JAFAGX010000675.1 GCA_019237515.1 Acidobacteriaceae bacterium | reverse complement strand
CATCCGGCAACTTCTTTCAGCAACTTCAGAATGGCGCACCCTTCGATGTGTTCTTCTCTGCCAACCTGGATTACGCAAAAAAACTGGAAGCTGCCGGACTGGTCGAGCCGGGGACTTACTACGAATATGCCAGAGGCAAAATCGTTGTCTGGACAACCAACGACTCGAAAATCACTCTGCGCTCGGGCCCGAAAGCCTTGCTTGACCCTTCGATCAAGAAAATCGCCGTAGCCAATCCGCAGCATGCTCCTTACGGTCAGGCCGCCGTCGCTGCACTTCAAAAGGAAAATATTTACGACAAAGTAAAAGATAAGCTTGTGCTCGGGGAAAACGTCTCTCAAGCTGCTGCGTTCGTAACATCGGGAGCGGCTGATGTCGGTATCGTGGCTATGTCTCTCGCCCTGTCCCCCAATATGAAGGACAAGGGACATTACGCCGAGGTCCCGAGCGAGGACTACCCAGCCATCGAGCAAGCGTGTGTGATTCTTCGCTCCTCGAAGCACAAAGCAGCTGCCAACCAATTCCTTGCGTTTGTCAAAACAGCCGCTGTGGGCGACCTGTTACGAAGCTATGGGTTCGAGGCGCACAGCGAAAATCAAAAACCATGATCCGGCTGCTGGAACATATGGTTCAATTTGAATCTCACCGTATTGAGTTCATTCCCAAACTCGCGCTTTCATCGGCGGGCGAGGAATCTCGCGCCAACGGGGAACAATACTTGACTTCACATCGAAGACTGTGGCAGGGTTTCCAACGCGAAATTTCCTGCGTGGCCGCACACTCGGGCATCCCTCGGGCTCAGGCTGCGCAGATCTAAAACTTGAGGAGATACTATGAAGAAAGAAATCTTAATCTCAGTTTGCGCAATTTGCCTCTGCGTCGCGGGCTTGGCCGCTCAGAACCACAGCAGTTCCTCCAAGGCTTCTTTCGATAAGTTCGTGGAAGAGAGCAACAAAGCACAGAGTTCCAATGATGCGAAATGGCTCCAAGCGAATCTGGCCGATACCTATGTGGAAGGCACCAGCTTCGGCACCTGGATTCCCAAGTCGCAACTCATCAAAGACGCCAACGACTCCGCCAACAACAAGTTCACAAAAAGTGACATCAGCGACGTGCAAACAGAAGTTGTTGGGAACGTCGGTCTCGCGCGGTTCAAAGAAAGCTACGACGCGATCATTGAAGGACAGCATCGTGCCCGCACGATCATTTGCAGCATGACGGCAGAAAAGCAGGGTTCCAGCTGGAAGGGCCTATCGATGCACTGCTCGAAAATCGAATAGTCGAAGCCGCATGCTGGTGCGGCATCTCAGCCGGCAGCCTGCACTGGCTGCCGATCTTCCCGCCAACCGTTCGGGCAGTAAGCCTCATCCCAAATTTCGACACTAACGCCTTCATCCTTGGCTGGTAATGAACGTTTCAGCATCATGGTTGAGCGGGATCTGTCGTGTTCTTCCCAACCTGATCGGCAGAACCTGCATCTCAGGTGGCGCGTATTGGCGCTTTACGTTTGCGTTGTCCGCCACACATGATGCTTTGTGTACACCAAAAATATGACTGAGAGATCTGGCCAATGGAGCTTGTTGTTGTCATTCTGGTACTTATTCTCGTCGGATCGGCAATCCCAGGTAACCACCATCTCCCCTTTCGTCGGTAAGAAAGACGATCATCAGACGGCGAGCTGATCTCCGGCCGTTTAGGACGATAAACATCGGAATGAGCAAGACTCTTCTTTGCGTAGATGACGAACCGCTTGTGCTGTGCATGCGGAAATTGGTGCTGGAAGCCCAGGGCTACCGTGTACTGACTGCTGCGAACGGCCTGGACGGTTTGTCGACCTTCGCCACAGAGGAAATCGACCTCGTGGTCCTCGACTACAAGATGCCGGAGATGAACGGAGATGCCGTCGCCCGTGAGATGAGGCGTCTGCGGCCCTCGGTACCACTGATCATGCTGTCGGCATATCCAGATCTCCCCACGGAAGTGCTCATTCTGTTCGACAAATCTGTAACCAAAGGGGACGATCCGGTCGTGTTGTTAACCATGATTCAAGAACTACTCGAGAGAACCTCGCCGGCAGTTCCCGAAGCGACACTGTACGATCGGCTTATCGACGATGCGGTTCACATTATGCGCGCCGACTTTGCCAGTATCCAGATGCTGTTTCCAAAGCGGGGAACAGGCGAACTGCGGCTGCTGGCTTTCCGGGGCTTTAATCCTGAAGCCGCCAGGTTTTGGGAGTGGGTGCGCGCCGATTCGAAGAGTACCTGCGGAATTGCCTTGAGCACCGCGCAGCGGGTCGTCGCGCCTGATATCGCTACCTGCGGTTTTATGGCGGATTCAGAGGACCTGCGGACCTATCTTGCTACCGGGATTCGCGCCTGCCAAACCACGCCATTGTTCGCCGAGGGCGGAAATGTAGTCGGTATGATTTCCACCCATTGGCGCACGCCTCATCAGCCCTCCAAACAGAATTTCCGCCTGTTCGACAACCTGGCAACACACGTGGCAGACCAGATGGATCGTTTTCGCCAGTCGAACAGCCCGTGAGCCTCGCAAGACTCTTTCCGTTTCGAAAAGAAAAACGGTTGTACGCAAGAGCGATGAATCTGTTCTAGTGCTCAAAAAACTTCGTCGTCGTGACGCATCGCATCGAGCGCTTCCAGTCCATGAAATCGCCAACTGCCCATGCCACTGCATCCAGCGCACGCAGCTGGGAGTCAGAGGGCACGCGCGGCGTACGGTAGTGCGTGGAGAGTACGCCCACAAAGTTTCCTGTGGGCCCGGTAAGCGGAGTTGACTGAACCCCTCGAACCTCCGCCGCCAACATAACCTCAATCGTCTTGGTGCTCCGGCAGAAGATTGGGTCACAAGTGACGTCTTCCACAAGGACACGCTGTCGCGTTTGCAGTGCCGTGCCGCAAGCAGCCTCCCCTTCATGTACCTGATCGAAATAGGTCAGAAATTCGGAACCGAAGCCACGTTGTGCCACAATTTTCAAAGTTCCCGACTTCGGGCGTAAAACTTGAATATTGCCGAAGTCCGCTTTCGTCAGTTCGATAGCTGTGGTGAGCACCTTTTGCACCATCAGTTGAAAGTCGGAGCTGTTAAAGAAACAACGGATCAGCGCCGCGACATGGTTTGCTGCATTCAGTTCAGCTGCTATCCTGCTCCTTCGCTCTGCAAACCTATTCAACCATTTTTCATCGTGGTCGAAGGATCCAGAATAATCCGCTGCTCCGCGATTGATTTTGAACTTGGGGTTCGTCGCCATATCGTTTGCGG
>JAFAGX010000658.1 GCA_019237515.1 Acidobacteriaceae bacterium | reverse complement strand
GATGCTGTCTGCCGTGAACTTCTCGTTAAGTGAGCGGCGCATCGATGGCCAGTTCGTTTCGCTGATCTATGCGCTTTGGGACGATCAACGTCGTGAGCTGCGTGTGGCAAATTCCGGCTTGCCTCGGCCCGTGTATTGTCACGACGGAAAAATCGAGATTATCGAAGCTACCGGGTTGCCTTTAGGTTTGTTCGACGAGACTGAATACGAGGAACTCGCTTTCACGCCAGGGCCTGGCGACCTTTTTATATTCTTCAGCGATGGCATTCTGGATGCGCAAAACCGACAACGCGAACTGTTTGGCCGCGGACGATTGGAACAGATCGTCACCGCAAGCTGTGGATTGCCCGCCGATGCAGTGGTGGACGCAATCTTCGGGGCAGTCGCGCAGCACGCGGGTAGTGAAGATGCATTTGATGATCAAACCGTCGTGGTCATGCGAGTCAAAGGCGATTCCGGGAAAACGGCGTGAGGCCGGCACGTGCGCATTCAGGGTTTACCTACCGTGCTTTCGATGATCATGGTTCTTTGCTGTATTGTGATCAACTCCCGCTAGCCAACCTCGCCAAACGCTTTGGCACTCCTCTATACGTCTATTCCGCTTCTGCCATTCGCAACCGGTTCCAAGATTTCGAGCGGCCATTCCGCGCCGTTCCTCATACAGTCTGTTATTCCGTCAAAGCCAATTCGAACCTGCAGATCCTGCGCCTTCTCGCGAGACAGAACTGCGGGTTTGACGTGGTGTCCGGCGGTGAACTGCAGAGAGTGTTGCGCGTCAGCCCTGCTGCTGCAAAAAAGGTCGTTTTCTCTGGTGTCGGCAAAACACGAGAGGAGATGGTTGCCGCGCTAAAAGCTGGCATCCTGCTGTTTAATGTGGAAAGCAAATCCGAGCTTCGCGTCTTGGCAGACTGCGCCGCCTCACTCAAAAAGATCGCCCCGGTCGCTCTGCGCATAAATCCTGACGTCCCGGCCGACACCCATCCCTATATTTCAACCGGTTTGCACCGGCATAAGTTTGGTATTCCGGTGGGCGAAGCTTTGGGCATATACGGAGAAGCGTCAAAAAGCAAATATTTGAATTTTTGTGGAGTGAGCGTCCACATCGGCTCACAGATTACAGACGTTCAGCCTTTTTCAGCCGCCATGGAACGAGTTGCGGATTTTGTCCAGCAACTGCGGAGCCACGGCCATCGCATCAAGTACGTGGATGCCGGCGGCGGATTGGGAATTGATTACGAACGAAACGCATGTAATTTCTCAGATTACGCCGCAGCCTACGCAAACGCAGTTATTGCTCCGACCCGCCGTTTGAAGGTGCACCTGTTGCTCGAGCCTGGGCGCGCAATTGTCGGCCCCGCCGGAATCCTGCTCACAGGAGTTGTGTACAAGAAGCGAAACGACGGAAGGCGCTTCCTGATCGTCGATGCCGCGATGAATGACCTCGTGCGACCAGCGCTTTACAACGCCTATCACAGAATCCTACCGGTTCAAGCCGCAGGCGAGCAGACTGAAAAAGTCGACGTGGTCGGTCCAGTCTGCGAAACGGGCGATTTTCTTGCCCGGGAACGTGAGCTAACCGTCGTTGAGGAAGGAGATCTTTTGGCCGTTATGGATGTCGGCGCATACGGCATGGTGCTCGCCTCCAACTACAACTCCCGTCTGCGCGCGGCTGAAGTGCTGGTGGATGGCAAATCTGCTAAATTGATTCGCCGCCGGGAAAGCATCTCTGATTTGCTGAGGGCGGAACGGTGACCAACCGCCTGCGTCATTCCTTGTGTCACCCTTTGCCGCTTTCATTACAATAGGCTCATGACGGACTCATTGATCATTGCTGGCCGTGAGTTCCGTTCCCGGCTGATCGTGGGAACGGGTAAATACAAATCCTTTCAGGAAACTGCTCGTGCCCTCGAAGCCAGCGGTGCCGACATGGTCACTGTCGCCGTGCGCCGCGTGAATCTCGATCGGAGCAAAGAATCGTTGCTCGACTATATCGATCCGGGCAAGTATTTTCTCTTGCCCAACACCGCGGGCTGCTACTCGGCGGACGAAGCCATTCGTGCCGCTCGCCTGGGCCGCGAGGTCGGGCTTTCCGACTGGGTGAAGCTTGAGGTGATCGGTGATCAGGCGACACTCTACCCCGATGTGCAAGCCACTCTCGAAGCCACTCGCGTGCTGGTCAAGGAAGGTTTCACGGTTCTCCCCTACACGTCGGATGACATTGTTGTTGCAAAGCGGCTCCTGGATGCGGGTGCGGGTGCGATCATGCCTCTGGGTGCCCCGATCGGAAGCGGCCTGGGCGTTCAGAATGCCGCCAACATCCGAATCTTGCGCGAGATGATCACCGGGGTCCCGCTGATCTTAGATGCCGGCGTGGGTACGGCCTCAGACGCAGTCATTGCGATGGAATTAGGTGCCGACGCCGTTTTGATGAATACGGGTATTGCCAATGCTCAAGATCCAGTGTTGATGGCCGAGGCCATGAAGCATGCCGTCACCGCCGGCCGCGAAGCCTACCTTGCCGGACGCATGCCCAAGAAACTGTACGCGACCGCCAGTTCGCCGGCCGAGGGTGTGGTCAGGTAGTCCTCAAAAAAACTCGCGTAACCAGAAACCGAAAAAGCAAAAAGGGCGGATTCAAATCCGCCCCTGTACCTTCAATCACCAAACTCACATCTTGACGCTGTCGACATGAATGGAATCCCCAGTCACAGTCCCGGTCGCGATGACGTGGTGCCCTTCATGTCCCTTCAGAGCATCGGGATTATCGACAGTCAGGACCTTCTTGTCCTTGTCGGTCACGATCACATACGATGCGCCTTTCGAAAGGCACTTGTTCATGCAATCCGCATGGCCTTCTTTGGCGCCTTTGGCTGCGCATTGCGAGTCACTCACCCAGCCCTTTACGGTGGAGGAATCGGCGGCTGAAACCAGGCCAACCATAAAGAAGAGCAGAGAGACCGCCAGCAGAATTAGAAGAACCTTCTTCATAGCAAAGCTCCTTTGATAAGCGGCTGAGCCGCAGATTTTGTAATTCCGATCGATTTAAATCGCGCCGCTGCAGGTCGCCGCAATGCCGGCGCACCACCCCAAGTGCTCAGGAAAAGTGATGGAACTATAGCACAAAACCTTACAGCCAAGCAGCGGGTGGTCCGCAAATTTTACTTTCTGGCAGCCTTCGATTCGGTGCTCGAGCGAGGTGGCAGCGATGGCGGAGAAACAAAGATCATTTCTCCCGGCCGGGCATAGTGCAGTTGTTCGCGCGCTTCCTTCTCAATGGCCTTGGGATCGGTTTGCAATGCGTTGATTTGTTGCGTGCAGTGCTGGTTCTCCAGCTGTAAGCCTCCGATCTGATTGCGCAGGCTTTGGTATTCCGTTTTTTTCTGTCGATAAATCACCATTCCGTTTGCTCCAAACATGACGTGCACGAAAAACCAAACGGTGAAAGCAGCAATCATGACGGTAGCAATACGGCGGCGCACGGTGTAGAGCATGCTAAGTGTCGGGCGTAGCTGAGCGACTACGCTCTCGAACCACGCCTCAGCCTCTGGGGCACGCTCGACGAGGGCCCGCATGCCTTTTCCAGGGTTGGGCAACAAATGCGTTCGGCGGAGGCGGTTTACTCGAAAATCCATCTCTTAGCGAGCCTGCGGACTCTGCCGCAACTTCCCAGTGAACTTCGCCTGCGCTTCTCCCGTCAAGCGGAAGTTTTCGCGCTTCGGAGAAAGGAACCAACTTCGGCAAACGAGCCCCTCTTCGATGCCGTAAACTGCCAATGGCTGAAAGCTGATTTCACATGACAGACAAGAGACTCATTCTCACTACTGCCGAATCCCAGAATCAGGCGCGGCGGATCGCCGATGTTCTTATTGAGCGCAAGCTGGCGGCTTGCGTGAACATCGTGCCCGGCGTGCAGTCAATCTACCGCTGGAAGGGCAAAGCCGAAGAAGCGGAGGAGTGGTTTATGTGGATCAAAACTACCGCTGATCACTTTGAGGCCGTTCGCGACGCCATCAAGGAAATGCATTCTTACGAATTGCCCGAGTGCATTTGCCTTGCGGTGGAAGATGGCAGCCCCGAGTATCTCCGCTGGATTGAAGAGTCGGTGGAGTAATCGCCGGTACTGGTTCTCCAACTGCTCCAGCGAGATGAGTAACATCGAGTTTTTTCCGAGTTGGTTGTGAACGTCCAGATCCAGGGGTGCTACGATCAAGGTTTGCTGCCAGTCACAACACCCAGGGAACCAGTGCCTTGACCCGGTTCCGGTAGCTGGCGTACTCATTGGGAAATGACTCCGACATCAACTTCTCTTCCTCTTGAATTTTCAGAAGGATGGAAACTAGAACAAGCACGAAACCAATAAGAGCGCGGTACCGGAAAACCGCCAGGGCCGTCCCGAACACAGCAATTAAGAATCCTGTATAGATCGGGTGCCGGGTTAACGCGTACGGTCCGGTTTGCACCAGAGTGTGACCCTGCTTTACATCTGGCACTCCGCTCCAGTTCGATCCCAAAACCGTTCTCGCCCAAATCGCCACAGCACATCCGATTACGGTGAGCACAGCCCCCAAGAAGAGGATGCTTATAGAAGGTGGTGCGAATCGTTGCCCAAGCCAGCCCCAATGAAGCCGCTTGTCACCTATGCAGAAGCCACCAATTATCGCAAGCACTAGATACGTGAGCCGCACCTCCGCTGAACCCGCTCGCGCCCTTGGCTTGGCCGACACCATTCCAAACAGCCAGACCACTGCTGTGACGATCCATGCTGTTCTTATCATTAACAACGACGCGATCAGCATTGACAAACTCCCTTGAATGGCACCGGAGACCGAATTTCCCAACGGTTGACGTACACCGCTTCCCGCTGAACTCTATTCGTAGCCCCAACTCGGCGGTTTAGGAGAGTTGACGCAAATCAGCCATGATCAGTCTTAAGTTATATGGAAGCGATTTCACTCAGGAACCGCTCGAGCTGCACCGTGTCTTCGGCACCCTCCCGCTAAGATTGAGCCGCCAATAGTCCAACGAAAATGGCTGATCATCCTGAGCCGCCTGACATGCAAGTTCCGCAACAAATTCGTGGCGAAGCGCCGCATCAGGTATCTTCTGAAGGTGAACGCGCAAGATCACCGTCCTCACGAATTCGGAATAGGCTTCGGAATCTTCGAAAACCGTCAAAGCCGGTTCCAATCTCGTTTCTACTTCGAGAAATCCAGCTTGCCGCATGAGGTCGGCAGCGCTTTCGGCGTCGTTGAAGACCCATGGGCTTCGAAACTGAGCAAAGAAGCGAGCGTACTTCAGCGATGTCATCAGCGCGTTCATTCGTGTTCGCAAGCGAGCCAGATTTGGGCCTCCGCCACATTGCGCTCGCAACCAACCGCCTGGCCGAAGAGCACGAAACAAGTTCCGGAACAACCGAAGATGATCCGGCACCCAGTGAAAAGCTGCTGTGCTGAAGATGCCATCAAAAACGTGCTCGAATGGGAGATCCTGCAGATCGGCGGCAACAAACTGAGCCCGAGTACTAAATTGTGAGCGCAAGTGATCGTGCGCAGTGGCCAGCATATTTTGGGATAGGTCTATTCCGACCACCCGGCCTTTGGGTAAACTCTCCAGCAACTCGGCGATTAAACGGCCGCTGCCGCAGCCGGCATCCATAACGACTTCATCGCCACGGAGCTGGAGCGTCGCGAGAACCTTCTTGCCCCAACTAAGCTGTGGGCTGGAGACACGGTGATACGCTGCGGCATCCCATTCCTGGGTATGGTTTGGCATTTGCAACATTTTCACACGGAATCCACAACCCTCGATCAATTCGGCAGTTGTTAGCTCTGGAGGAGCGGCACATTCCGTCCGCCACGTGAGTGCCGGGGAGCTTAGGCGTCAAGGAAGAGGCGCCGATGCGGCGCAATGAGCAGCGAAGCTTACCTTCGCAAACCGGCATCACGTGGCCGAAGCAGCTAGATTGCCGTTAAAGCCTGCTCAAGGTCGGCGATGATGTCCTCGACATTTTCTATGCCAACCGAGATGCGGACCATACCGTCAGTAATC
>JAFAGX010000656.1 GCA_019237515.1 Acidobacteriaceae bacterium | reverse complement strand
AGTTCGCGCGGGAGTTGGAAGCCCGCGGAATTTCACAAGGTGAACGCGTCCTGCTTTGGGCGCCCAATTCAGCAGAATGGGTCTCCGTATTTCTGGGATGCATGCTCCGCGGTGTGGTTGTCGTACCTATCGACGACATATCCACGCCAGAATTCGCGCTCAGCTTTCATCGGCAGGTTAGCGGCAAGTTGCTCGTTTGTTCTCGCGAGCATCTTCAGCCTTCACTCGCATCTATCGACATCGATAACCTGCCGGAAATTCTTGGCCGGCATTGCTCCTCCTTATATGCGGCAAGAGAAATTTCGCGCGATCAGCCACTTGAGATCGTCTTCACCTCCGGCACGACTGCGGATCCCAAAGGAGTTGTGATAACGCACGGCAACGTTCTTGCCAACATTGAGCCTCTGGAAGCTGAAATACGCAAATACCTGAAGTACGAACGAATGGTTCATCCCATTCGATTCCTCAACCTGTTGCCGCTCAGCCATGTGTTTGGACAGTTTCTAGGCATATTCCTGCCCCAACTAATGGGCGGTGTGGTCGTTTTTCACGACAGTTTAAAGCCTTCGGAGATCATTGGAACCATCCGCCGTGAGAAGGTTTCCGTTCTGGTGAGTGTGCCTCGGGTCTTGCAGTCGCTAAGAGAAAAAATTGAGCGTGACCTCGAAGAGCCTGGCCAGCCGCAGCATTTCGAACTGACATTTCGAATGGCCGAAGGCAAGCATTTTCTGCGCCGCTGGTGGATTTTCCGACATATTCGCCGCCAGTTCGGGTGGAAATTTTGGGCCTTTATCTCGGGTGGTGCTGCGCTTGATACGGTGACAGAACAGTTTTGGGACCGGCTGGGCTATGCGGTTATTCAGGGCTACGGCCTGACTGAAACGACCTCGCTCATCAGCCTCAATCATCCGTTTCGTCTCGGGAAGGGGTCGATCGGCAAGATATTGCATGGCCGTGAGGTGAAGCTCGATCCGGATGGAGAGATTCTCGTACGCGGCGGAGGAGTTGCATCCGGGTATTGGAACGGAAATGATTTCGAACCACTCGCCGGCTCGGAAGGCTGGTATCACACCGGTGACCTCGGGGAGCTCGACGCGCAGGGCAATCTCTATTTCAAAGGTCGAAAAAAAGACGTGATTGTCACGCCTGCCGGGATGAACGTGTACCCCGAGGACCTCGAAGCTGCCCTCCGAAAGCAACCGGAGATAAAGGATGCCCTGGTGGTTCCACTTGCGCGCGATGGCAATGCGGAACCCTGCGCGGTGATAGTGTTGCGGAGCACAGAAACGAGTCCCGAACACATTGTGAAACGGGCAAATGAAATGCTGGCCGAATACCAGCGCATGAATTCCTGGTTCGTCTGGCCGCACAGTGATTTCCCACGAACTTCGACTCAGAAACCTCGCAAGAATGTAGTTGGGCAGGTGGTCGCAAGTCGCCTTCGGCAAAATGTACCGCCAGGTAATACCCCGCACCCGCTTGCAGAATTAATTTCCCACATTACCGGTCGTGCGCCATCCCATCTTTCGGCCGATGCGAAGCTCGAGGCCGACTTGAACCTCAGCTCGCTCGATCGGGTTCAAGTGCTAAGCGCGCTTGAGGACCGCTACCAGATTGACCTCACCGATACTTCTTTCACCGCGGCGCGGACGGTGCGCGATCTTGAACGCATGATTTCTGGCGAGATTCCGCCACGTGTCCACTTCCATTATCCAGGATGGGCATTGCGCTGGCCTGTGACCTGGATGCGCCTTGCTGTGCATTATCTGCTTCTGCGCCCGGCAGTCTTCTTGCTGGGTTGGCCTCGGGTCGAAGGGCGCGACAACCTGTTCCAGCTGCAGCCTCCCGCGCTGGTTGTTTGCAATCACATTGGCGACATCGACCCCGGTTTCGTGCTTACAGCTTTGCCAGTGCGTTTCCGCCACAAGCTCGCGATCGCAACTGGCGGCGAAGCATTGGAGGCTTTGCGAACACCGCCAACCACTCGACATTTTCTTGAGCGAGCCTATGATCGCCTGCGATGGATTTTGGGAGTTGCCTTGCTCAATCTCTTTCCCCTGCCACGCGAAGCGGGCTTCCGTGAGAGTTTCGAATATGCTGGGGAATGCGTTGACCAAGGCTATAACGTGCTCATCTTTCCCGAGGGTCATCATACCGTCGATGGTAAGCTCCGGCCCTTTCGTTCGGGAATCGGATTGCTGGCTAGTAACTTGCGGCTCCCGGTCGTTCCCATGCGCATTGACGGGCTCTTTGAGCGAAAGCAAGCT
>JAFAGX010000557.1 GCA_019237515.1 Acidobacteriaceae bacterium | reverse complement strand
GGGTGTGATGAGGAGACCGGCTTTCCGGAGCAAATCCGCGGAGTACTCTGCTGCTTCCTGGTACTGCTTTGTGCTGATCATATTGGCCATCTTTCCCCAGGCAACGATGCTGCCTGCTTGCCACGTGGAGTTTCCTGTTTATGAATTATCTATCGATGTCTTTTTCATTTTAATCATCTCGCCTCGAATCGAGGCGACTAGAATGTTGGAGAGCAGACGAGGCGGAACCTTTCAATCTCTAGTTGTTCGGCAAGCGCTCGCGAAATCTGATAAAACGTCAAAACCCATCTTGGCGGAGTATTCCGGTGAGACAGGAAGATCAGGACGCTCTGACAGTCGGCGTAGATATCGGTGGCACGAAGGTTGCCGCCGGTCTCGTAGATCAGAATGGCGAGATTAAGAGTCAAATCCGTACTCCGATGGTTGCAGGCGGGGAAGCCCGCGACGGACTTGCCGCAGTTATATCTGCAATCGATCTCGTTTTGAGTAAGAACACCCGAGCACGCTCGCTGATCCGCGGAATTGGAATCTGCTCGCCCGGACCACTCGACCCGCAGACAGGCGTGGTGCTGAACCCTCCTAACGTTCCATGCTGGCGCAACTTTCCTCTCGCGACTGAAATCGAGAAGGTTTATGGTGTCGCGGTGAAAATCGAGAATGATGCGAATGCTGCGGCACTCGCGGAAGCACGGTGGGGTGCAGGGCGCGGCTACCGTCGCATTTTCTACACCGGTATCGGTACTGGGATCGGGACCGGGATTGTCTTTGACGGGCGCATCTACAACGGCCGTACCGGAGCGGCAGCCGAGGGTGGACACATGAGCATCGACTATGACGGCCCGCGCTGCGGCTGCGGCAAACCGGGCTGCATAGAGGTTTTGGCCGCCGGTCCCGCGATCGCCCGAAGAACTCGTGCCAAGTTGGCGTCTATGCAAAACTGCGGTTCGATTCTCTTGGAGCTGGCAAGCGGGAATATCGATGCAGTGACAAGCGAAATGGTGGGGCAGGCCTGCGCCGCCGGTGATCCACTGGCCAAACAGACTTTGCAGGAGACTGTCGCATTGCTGGCATTGTGGCTGAGCAATATTGTTGATCTGCTGGAGCCCGATGTCGTGATCGTCGGGGGTGGCGCGGGCGCAATGCTGCATCCGTTTTTCAGCGATCTTGCCAATCGAATGGCGGAGTACTGCATCATCGCACGCTGCCATGAGATTCCCTTGCTGAAAGCACACTACGGCGCCGATGCCGGCATCGCTGGTGGCGCGGCGCTTTGCTCAGAGGAACCGATCAGCGTCACATAGATGGAGGGCGATATGTCCGTGGATTATTCATATAGAGATGTCGCAAAAATGATCGACCACTCGTTGCTCAATCCCTCGTTGAAGTGGGCCGATCTGGAGGAGGGAATTTCAGTGGCACTCGCTTATGATGTGGCCACGGTCTGCATCATGCCGTACGCGCTGAAACACTGTGCCGATCGGCTTAATGGAAGCACGGTGCGCGCAAGCACGACCATCGGGTTTCCTCACGGCGGTCACACTACGAAGATCAAGGTAGCTGAGGCGCGCCAAGCATTGACGGATGGCGCCGAGGAACTTGATATGGTGGTGAATATCAGCAAAGTGCTAAGTGAGGATTGGCAATATGTAAGGGACGACATCGGGGCCGTCGTGGAAGAAACGCATGGCGCGGGGAAAAAGGTGAAAGTGATCTTCGAAAATGCATACCTGAACGATGACCAGAAAATTCGGTTGTGCGAGATTTGTGGCGATCTGCGAGCGGATTGGGTGAAGACGTCGACGGGATACGCGCCATCAGGATCGACGGACGCGGACCTGATCCTGATGCGCAAGCATTCTCCGTCTTTTGTGCAGGTGAAGGCTGCCGGAGGCATCCGTGATCTGGATGCCTTGTTGCGAGTGCGGGCCCTGGGAGTGACTCGGTGCGGTGCGACGCGAACCGCAAGCATGATGAATGAAGCACGGCAGCGTCTCGGGCTGGCACCAATCATGGTATCTGCAGCAACCGCGGCCGATTGAACACACCTAGGTGATCATTTGAAAATTGTCCGCCTAAAGACCGCCGTCGTCGAAGGCAACTTCGATTGGACGTTTGTTCGGATAGAGACCGATGACGAAATTCAGGGCTTGGGAGAATGCTTCTTCGCTCCCGGCCTGACGGCGATTCTCAGATCGCTTGAGCCCTTGCTTGTTGGCGAGAACCCACGCGATGTGCGACGGCTCTTCCGCAAGCTGCAACTGGCGACCTCAGGTGCAGGTTCAGTCGCGGGAATCATTTACAACGCAATCAGCGGAATCGAAGCAGCACTCTGGGATTTACTGGGGCAATCTCTCGGCGTTCCGATTTACACCCTGCTGGGTGGCAAGTTCCGTGACCGGATTCGCATCTATGCGGATTGCCATGGTGGAGAGGCGCTGGAGAGCCTGGACGAAATTTTACGTTCACGGCAGCCGTCGTGGGTCAAGCAGGGAAGCCCCGCCCGCGCGAAGGATTATTTCTCGGATGTCGACGATGCGATTCCGGCCACTCCTGAGGACTACCGCAAGCGCGCTTTGGCGATGAAGGCACAAGGATTTACGGCGCTCAAGTTTGATCTCGATGTTCCGGGCACAGAAGGATCCGATCCCTATAACCGTTGCCTATCGAATTGCGCGATTGATCGAATGGTGGCGCTGATTGCGGCGGTGCGCGAGGCCGTCGGCGACCAACTTGACATCGCAGTCGATTGCCACTGGCGGTACAGCGTGAGTGAAGTAGTGAAAGTTGCGCATGCGCTTGAGCCCTTCCGGCTTCTCTGGCTGGAAGACCCCGTTCCTCCCGAGAGCCTGGAAGCACTACAAGCGGTGAGCTCTCGCGTTCGTGTTCCCGTCGCCACTGGGGAAAACCTTTATCTGTTCGAAGGTTTTCGGGAGATGTTGCAGAGGCACGCGGTGGCCATTGCTACTCCCGATCTACAGAAAGTCGGTGGACTCGCGATTGCCGCACAGATTGCCCAATTTGCCGATTCGCAGACAATTCCAATCGCTCCGCACAATATCAGCAGCCCGGTTGGGACTCTTGCATCCGCACATTTCTGTGCAGCCATTCCGAATTTCCTGGTGCTCGAATTCCATGCGTCCGATGTGCCGTTCTGGAATGATCTGGTGGACGGAATTCCGAAACCGATCATTCAGAATGGGTATATCCGTGTGCCTGACGGCCCGGGGTTGGGAGTGAAATTGAATGAGGAAGTTGCCCGCAAATATGCGCGTAAGGGGGAACCATTCTTTGAGTAAGTCGAAGACGAACGGCTCAGGAAAAGCCGCGAAATTGTGGCAGGGTGACGAAGAATTGATCTCCATCGTGCGGAAAGAACTCTTCACAAGTGTAGTGGGCGATGTGATGGACAAGATGGGATTGCAGCATCAGTTCTTGCCGCCACAGATTCGCCCCTTGCGCCCGGACATGGTGTTGGTTGGGCGCGCTATGCCTGTTCTGGCAGTCGACGTTTTTGAAGAGAAGGTGGCAGGCACAAATAACCAGCTCATGCAGAAGCCATTTGGGATGATGCTGGAAGCATTGGACGATTTGAAAAGTAATGAAGTGTACGTCAGCACAGGATCGTCTCCGCGCAATGCTCTGTGGGGAGAACTGATGAGCACTCGCGCGGTAAAGCTAGGGGCGGCCGGAGCGGTGTTGAATGGATACACGCGTGACACGAAGGCGGTCTTGAGCCTAAATTTTCCTACTTTCTGCTGGGGTTCCTACGCGCAGGATTCCGCTCCACGCTATAAGGTGGTGGATTTTCGTATTGTGATCGAGATTGGCGCGATTCGCATTCGCCCAGGTGATTTTCTTTTTGGTGATATCGACGGGGTCTGCGTGATTCCGGTCGAAGCTGCGAAGGAGGTCTTCAGCAAAGCCTTGGAGAAGGCTCGTGGTGAAAAGCTCGTGAAGAAGGCACTGGAGCAGGGAAGCAGCGCCGTTGCCGCTTTTGAAAAATACGGAATCATGTAATCTGCCGCGATTCCTCAGGATAAATAAGATGATCCAGATCGATCTTTCGGGGAAAGTGATTCTGATCACTGGCGCTATGGGCGCGATTGCGGAACACATGGTCAAGCGCCTGCATGCCGCCGGGGCGACGTTAGTTCTGATTGATCTCAAACCTTCAGGTGAAGCTGTCGAAACGCTTCGGGAATGGAATATTCCCGAGACAGCCTTTGTCTATCACTCGCTCGACATCACAGATTCAGCCAAGCTGACGCGGGCGGTTGACGAATCCTTCGAGCGCTTTCCCATTATGGACACGGTGCTCGGCCATGCAGGCGGCTGCGGGCTTCACCCATTCGCTACCACAAGCGAGCAGGAGTTCGACCGTGTGTTTCGCTTCAACTTCCACGCGCAGGTGGTGCTGACGCGCGCAGTCTTTGCGCATTGGGTGAGCCGAAAGATACCCGGGCATCTGATCTTTACGTCCTCTTATGTGGCACGGGTTCCGCACACGTTGATCCCCGCTTACGCATCCGCGAAAGCAGCGCTGGAAAACTTCACGCGTTGCATGGCTTTGGAGTACGCGCAACATGGGATTCGCGTGAACTCGATTTCACCCGGCAATGTGGCGGCGGGAAGCTCGCTCAAAGTATTCGATGAAGATAAGGCGTATCGCGACTTCGTCCTGCGCGTTACCCTGGGAAAACGCAACAGTCCTGAGTCGATCGCGGACGCGTTTGTTTATCTATGCTCGTCGATGGGCGCCGAAATCAGTGGACAAATTCTCAGTGCTGATTACGGATCGGGCATCGGGAACCGCTTATGAAAGTCGGGCTTGGTCTATACCGGCACATGCTGACGCGCGATTACTACGATTTTGCGCGCCAGGCAGGATGCACGCATGTGGTGGTTCACCTGGTGGACTATTTCAATCAGGGCGAAAGCAATCCTCGGCACAATCAGCCTACTGGAGCGAAATATGAGCCCTGGGGAGTAGCAGGGGATCCCGAAAAGCTTTGGACCGTGTCCGAACTGAAAGAGCTTCGGAGCGAAATCGAATCTTCCGGTCTGACGCTTGCCGCGATCGAGAACTTAGATCCCGCGCACTGGCATGACATTCTTCTGGATGGGCCCCGCCGTCCACAGCAGATTGATAACGTAAAGACGATCATCCGCCGCATGGGCGAGGCGGGTATTCCTGTTCTCGGATACAACTTCAGTTTGGCGGGCGTGTGCGGCCGCGTGACCACGCGTTCCGGTCGCGGAAATGCTGTGACTCTGGGCATGGACGGACCGGCAGATGAGCAACCCGTGCCGCGTGGTGTGGTCTGGAATATGGTTTACGACACAAACGCTTCGGCAGGTATTCTGCCCGCGATTTCCCATGAAGAGCTTTGGCATCGTCTGCAACGATTTCTGGAAGATGTAGTTCCCGTGGCAGAAGAGGCCGGTGTGCGACTGGCTGCACATCCTGATGATCCGCCCATGCCCGCCATGCGCGGGCAGCCGCGTCTTGTATATCAGCCGGACATGTATCAGCGTCTGCTGGATTTGGCCCCGAGCCGCAGCAATGCCCTGGAGCTCTGCGTTGGGACCATTGCCGAAATGACCGAAGGGGACGTTCACGACGCGGTCGACCGATACAGTCGGAGCGGTGCCATTGCTTATCTGCATCTTCGCAACGTAGTCGGCAAGGTTCCACATTATCGTGAGACGTTCATTGACGAGGGCGATGTGGATATGGTCCGCATTCTTACCATCCTTCATCGTAATCACTTCGATGGTGTGATCATTCCGGACCACACGCCGCAAATGTCCTGTTCTGCGCCCTGGCACGCCGGAATGGCGCATACGCTGGGGTTCATCCTGGCAGTCAAAGACATGCTGGAGTCGTCGAACCGGGAGAGTACGTTGCTCGCCGAGACTTTGCATCGAGGCCGCTAACCTGAGAT
>JAFAGX010000339.1 GCA_019237515.1 Acidobacteriaceae bacterium | reverse complement strand
ACGATTGAGTTCAGCTTTGAGATAAGGCCGTGAACGTTTCTAGCCTCAACCAAGGTGGAGAGCTCGTCCATCCAGCTACGCACCTGGGGGAAACTAGGCTGACCGCCACCAAAGACCCATATCTGGTCATGCGTTGTCGGCTTGATTCCTTCCCCTTCGAGGCGGATTTCTTCGAATAACTTTTCACCCGGGCGGAGGCCCGTGAATTTAATCTGGATATCCTTGTCCGGCTCCAACCCCGAGAGGCTGATCATACGTCGCGCCAGGTCGACGATCTTGACTGGATCCCCCATATTCAACACAAAGATTTCGCCACCCTGTCCCATGGTCGAAGCCTGCAGCACCAGACCGACGGCTTCGGAAATCGTCATAAAGTAACGCTTGGCTTCAGGATGGGTTATCGTAACCGGCCCACCGTTGGCGATCTGAGTTTCGAAGATCGGAGAAACGCTGCCATTGCTGCCCAGCACATTTCCAAAGCGCACAGCGATGAACCGGGTTTTGTTCAGTTGCAAAGAGAGCGTGATGAGTTCGGCGGCTCGCTTCGTAGCTCCCATAATATTCGTGGGATTCACGGCCTTGTCCGAAGAGATCAAAACAAAATTGTCTGCATGGAATTGCTTGGCTACGAGCGCAACGTTGTAAGTTCCGAAAACATTGTTGCTCACAGCCTGAAAGCAATTCTTCTCCATCATCGGCACGTGTTTGTAAGCTGCTGCGTGGAAGACGGAGGACGGGTGGTGCTGCGAAAAGACTTCGCGCAACGCGGTGACATCCTGGATGTCCCCGACGAACGGAATAAAGTCCAAGCTGGGGAACCTAGATGAAAGTTCCATACCGATGCGGAACAAGTCATTTTCTGATCTTTCGAAGAGGATGAGACGTTTAGGCTCGAAACTTGCAATTTGCCGTGCCAGCTCTGAGCCAATCGAGCCTCCCGCTCCGGTGATGAGCAGAACCTTGTCCTGGACTTCTTCTCGAATCTTGCCGAGGTCGAGTTGCACGGGTTTACGAGTAAGCAAATCCTCTACACGCAGTTTCCTGAACTGCTTCACAGACGCAGCGCGATTCAGTCTCTCGCCGATGGACGGAAGAATCTTGAAATCAACTTTCGACTCGCGGCACTTGTCGATGATGCGTTCGATCTGATGTCCGGTCGCCGAGGGTAAAGCAATTAAGACACATTGCGCTCCGTGCTTCTTGATCAAGTGACTCAGCGAGTCGGTCTTGCCGAGAACCTTAATACCGTTGATCCTGATGCCCAACTTACTGGCATCGTCATCTACAAACCCCAGCGGGTAAAAACCAAGATCGGGGTTGACTCTGAGCTCTCTTGCGATCGCGCTGCCTGCACGGCCGGCACCGACAATTAGAGTTTTCGGTTGGCTGGGATCGGTCTTGGCTCGTTCGGTATAAGCACGAACCCCGAATCGCGCGCCGCCGATGAAGATGACGCTGAGCACCATGTCGATGGGTACAACTGAACGTGGGTACCCAGGCAGCGCCATAAAGAAAATAAACGTGCCAAAAAGGATGACAGCGGCGAGGAACGACGCCGAAGCGATGTCAAGCAGATCACTCATGCCGACATAGCGCCACCATCCTCGCAGAAGGCCGAAATGGTAGAACACGATCAGTTTTACGCCGATGACCCAAGGCAGCGTATGCCAGAAGAGCGAGTGCGCGGAAACATCAAAGCTACTGTCCAGCCGCAAAACGAAACTGTAGTAATAACTCATGCAAACGAGAATCGTCTGCGAGAGGACAATCAGCAAGCTGCGATATCGCAACAGTGCGTCGTTGGAGGGAGGCTTGACCATGTCTTCCTTGAGGCCGGCGACTACAATAGTCGACATTGAACTCCGCTTTCTGGCTTGAACCACGTGCAATCTGGCCTGGGCCTTCATTCCACCACCTGCAATCCGGGGGCCTATGTTCGTGTGCCCGACCAGGAATCAAAATTCAAGTTCCTAAGCGCGAGAATGAAATTCTTTCCCACACGTCGGAAACTCCGACAAGCGCGCGCAGAGCAGCTAAGCCAGGGGGAGGGGAGGAGCGGCTGGCATGCTCAAAACAAAAAGCAAATTTCTCTTGCAATCAAACCCACAGCATCAATCTTTCTTTGCTATACGACCGCCCCTTACGTGGATCAGTATCATACAACGGCACAAAACCAATTCTCAACTAAAAGAATTCCCCTTTACTTTCGCCCCTATAAGGCCCTGCCGTCATGGAGTCGAACGTCTCTAGTGGTCCACCTGCTTCATGTCCCCACAGGAACCTGTAAACACCTTACTTCAGAGTCACCTCGGCAGGTATCGGGTTGCACGGCACAATTATTAACTCTTTAGATGCTCGATACCTGTTTTCGTTCCGGCTGACAAATGCAACCTTGTGCATCTTTTAAGGCAATCGAGGGTGCTCTGTTGTAACGTTGGGGAGAGGCCGGGTTCTTGGGACGGGTGCTGCCGAGTTAGACAAAGCAGCCCTCAACGCGCCAGAAGAATGGTCAGGCCTTTCCAGCCAGAGAGCCACGCGCAACACTACTGCCAGACACAACCAGCCGGAGATTGCGAATAGGATGCGGTTTGGAGAACTCGGGGACCGAGGTAGAGTGGCCGGGTATAGCATCCGTAGCCGAACAGGGGGCTTCTCCTGGCTTGCACTATTTCCTTCAAATGCTGCAGGGGACATCGTCGAAACATTCGCGTACTTATCTTGGGCAACATCCCGATCCCGGCGCAACCGCTCATAATCGCTGGCTATTTTTGGATCGACATGAAGTTCTCGTCCAAGGACAGTAATTTCGCTCTGGATGCGTTTCTGCTCGCGCGCCGTCTGTGCCAGCACTTCGTCATCCTGTTGAATCTGCGAACGCAGTTGACGAACATCTGAGCTCTCCGGCGCGGCGTCGTTTGCTTGCGAGTCACTGCCGATGGGCTCACCGTTATTAGGAATTGCTGCCAACTGCTTCTCAATCGCTGCAATGTCTCTTTTGGTTTTCAAAACGTCCGGATGATCATCCGCATACTGCGCCTGCAATTGCAGAAGCTGACTTTGAGAATCCGATAGCTGTTTCTCCAATGCCGCCTTGTCCGCAATCTTCTGGGACGAATCATGTTTCTCAGACTTTTGCTGAGGCAACAGCAAGCGCTGTCGCAACAGCGATTCGGCGTCAGTCTTATCCTTTCGCGTGGACTCAACCTTCTGCGACAGCATTTTCAATTGCACATTCAGGTCTATGGAGTCAGCCATGCTTCGTTCCAGATCAGCAGGAAGCTGGCCTGCATGCCGCCTCCTGAAGCGACTTAATTTCGCGTTCGCCTCATTTAGGCTCTGCTTTGCTGCGTTGATCTTTTGCGAAAGCTCGCCGGCGATAGCGGTCTCTTGCTGCGTGGGATCGACGTTCTGTTGCAGCAATATGGCGGTGATGGCATCACAGATGAGTTGAGCCTCGGCTGGACTCGATCCCGTGTAATCCAGCTCAACGGCATTAGGAGAGCTTGCACTGCTGGAACCCGATTTGGTCTGGGTACTGTCGTTGACGCTCACCGCAACCAACCTTACACGTGTGTGACGACGAATTTCACCGAGTTCCTGCTCCACAGACTTGCTACCACGTACCACGCCCATGCGGTCCATCATCGACTTGAGTCTTGGCTCGCTGAGCAGGTCCTGCAAATTCGTGCTCTGCTGAATGAACTGGCGGAAGGATCCGGACGATGAATCATTCTGGTCTGCCGGCTCAATTAAGAGTAAGGTGCGCGATGTATATTTCCGCGCGAAGGTGAACGAGAGCAGGAAGCCGAGCAGCGCCCCAAACAGAGCCGGCGCGACGATGATCCAGGCGCCTGGTCTTGCTATCGGCAACCACTTCATTCGTGCCAAATTCAGGGCCTGGCTCATACAGCAATCAGTTCCAATCGAGAATCAGAAGATTCTTATCACATCCTCAGTGGCGAAGCATGGTCAAGCACGCCTGCATGCCTCAGCGTTGGGTCGGCGACAGGAGATAGGCATGGGTTGTTCCGCCCAACGCGCCATAGCCCACGATCTGTCCCATGTTGTTGACAGCAGATGCCACGTTGAGCGTCCAGTCGGCGGCGGACGAAATCAGATCGCTTAGAAACAGCGCCCCATTCGATTTCGTCCACACGAAGGCTCGCATTCCCGAGTCGGAGCCGAAGGCGGTTCCCACGATTTCGCCAAAGGCGTTGACCGCGGCCGCCCGTGTGTCAAAGGCAGCACCGGGAGAAGCGACGTCACGCAGTCCAGTGTCTTTGATCCAGACAAAGATATTCCTCTCCTGGCCAGTTTTATTTTTCCATCCTACAATCTCGCCGGATGCATTGACGCCGACGGCCTGACTCTCCTGTAATTGGTCGAGCGCAGGCAGATTTCGGACGCCGCCCTCGCGATCCCAAATGAAAGCATGGGCGGGCCGGCCTTTACCACTCGTCCAACCCACTACAGTTCCGTAGATGTTAATCGCGAGAGCTCGGGTATCCGCTCCGTCGCTTGAACCCAAGTCCCGCATGCCGTCTTTTTCCGTCCACAGAAAGGCATGGGTTGGACCGGAATTGGGGTCAACTGAATATCCAACCACTTGGCCGACATCGTTGATAGCAGTAGCGAAGCTACTACCATCGTTGAGTGCGCCCAGATCGTGCATTCCACCAGCCTTGGTCCAGAGAAACGCGTGGGTTGTATTGACAGTGGTCGTGGACCAACCTACGATCTGCCCGGAGGCACTGATGCCAAATGCTTTGCTGGAGACTCCGCCGAGCGTGCCTAAGTCCTGCATACCTGCTATTTTCGTCCAGAGAAATGCATGAGCGTGGCCGTCGCGGTTGTCGGATGAGCCCACCACATCCCCGAGGGCATTGACGGAAAATG
>JAFAGX010000189.1 GCA_019237515.1 Acidobacteriaceae bacterium | reverse complement strand
CACTCCATCCAGAAGGAAGTTATTATCTTCTTCACGATTTCCGTTGATGTAAGGTCGGCCTCCGCCTTGTACAGCTCCCTCAGCAGTTTGCGATCCTAAGTTCATCAGAGAGGGGTTGTCAGTCACCACACCCGGCGAGAGCAAGGTCAACTGGACATAGTTGCGGGTCGTGAGGGCCAGATTCGTGATCGTGGTCGAATCAACAATCGTGCTGACCTTCGCATCTTCTGTTTGCAGAACTGGAGCGGCGCCTGCTACCTCAACAGTTTCGGTCACCTGACCTATTTTCATCTGAAACTGCAGACGAGCTGTCTGGTTCAGGACCAGGGTAAACGGGGGATAAGTCGCGGTATCGAAACCGGGCGCGGACGCCGCCACGGAATAGTTTCCCACCGGCACGCGAAGAATGTTGAAGACTCCAGAATCATTCGTCTGCGTGGTTCGCACAGTCCCGTGGTCGACATCCTTGGCGGTGACATTCGCTCCTTTGATCGGAGCGCCACTTGGATCCACCACCGTGCCGGTGATTGCGGCGGTTACTTCCTGACTCCATGCAGGTAGCGCTGCGAACACTACGCCAACCAGCAACATAACGATCACAACACAGGTTCCCGGGTGCCTCATGACAGAACCTCCTGGAAGTCTCTTTCGCCAGCCCCACATCGACTAGTACAAAACAGGTAGGGTCATGCTATATAGCACATGAATGTTAACCGTCAAGAGAAAAATGAAAAAAATGTAAAAAAATTACCGGTGCCGCCGTCCTTGGTCTATATAGCAGTCAACACGACCTGGTGAAATGTTGCACGAACACCGAGTTCGCTTGATTTTGAGATCACCACGGCCGATGAGACCATGGCGCGCAAAACTGAGATTTGCGGTAGTAGGGCCCTGGTTTTTCGGGCTGGGCCAACTTAAAGACTTTACAAAGTGAGTGCCCTTAGCTTACTTTGTGGCAATCTGTCGCTATATAGCGGATTTCGGGCCAAAGCGAACTCAGCGGCGCAAGAGGTTGCAACTTGCATTGTGACTCAGCTCTATAGCACATTGGAAGCCAAATGCCACAGATCAGCGGAAATGGAACACCGGCATACAAGAAGATCCAAGCGGCGATTTTAAAGCGCATTGAAAGTGGAACGCTGAAAGTGGGGGATTCGGTCGACTCCGAACGCGAGCTGGCAAGAATTCATGGCGTAAGCCTCATGACCGCGCGTCATGCCCTGGTCAGTCTCGAGCGAGAAGGAATGGTCCAGCGCAGGCGTGGAGCGGGGACCTTTGTCGCTCCGCCAAAAATTCATTTCAACAAGTTAATGAGCTATACGGAGCAAATGGCGGGACGCGGACTTTCGGTGTCCTCGAAAGTTTTGTCGTTCGCGGTCACCAATGGTGCCGACGATATCGCAGCTCGGCTCGCCTTACCCGCGGGCAGCAAATTGGTCAAGCTGGAACGGCTTCGCTTGGGTGGAAAAGAACCCTTCGCTCTGGAAACATGCTACGTCTCCGCGGATGAGTTTAAGGGCTTGACGCAAAGCTCCTTGGCACGAGGTTCACTATTCTCCATTTTGAAGTATGACTACGGTTTGGAAATCTCGCACGCGGATGAAGAGGTGGATGCCACGATCGCGGACGCGCATACGGCGCGGTTGCTCGGCATCGCACACGATCTACCCGTGCTCCGGATTCGGCAGGTAATTTATTCCGGTAAGGGCAAGGCCAGCATTTATGTCCTGGGTCTCTATCGTTCAGACCGGCATACACTGTTCATCCGCCGGTACAGGTAGCGAGTTTGGTGAACTCATGAACCTCTTGCTGTTTCCAAAAGGCCGCCTGAAGCATTAAGCTAAGTCGTAATGGCGGCGTCTCCCAGCCAATTCCCAATTGCCGTTCGGCCTGTCCCTAAAAAGCAGCACGGGCTTGCTTTTTGGATGGAGTGCGTCCTCGAGGAATGTGAAAGCGTTGCAGCCAAGTTTGCCGCGGATCCGGTGCATGACTTGCGTGTCGCCCTCCGCCGTTGCCGATCCATGGCCGACGGCTTGATGACGTTCGATCCCGATTCCTCCTGGAAGCAGATGAGAAAAGCCGGGAAAAAGCTGTTCAGCAGCCTCGGCGAACTACGGGATGCGCAGGTAATGCAGGAATGGATCGGCAAATTGGGGAGTGCCGAGGATCCTACATCCATCGCCCTGCTTCGCTATCTTGAAGGTCGCGAAACCGAGCACAAATTGCAAGCAGCCGCGGCATTGAAAGACTTTGATCGAAAACAATGGGGAAAATGGAGCGCATCGCTGCCGCGGCGCGCCGCGAGGGTCCGCACCGGAAGCCTGGTTTTTAAACATCTTGCGCTTGAGCGGTGGACGCAAGCGTACGCGTTACATCGCCGGGCGCTGCGTCTGAATTCGCAAGTTGCCTGGCACGGCCTGCGGATTGGGGTCAAGCGATTCCGCTACATTGTAGAGAATTTTTTGCCGGAACAACACGAAGCCTGGATCGCTGATTTGAAGGAAGTTCAGGACGTCCTCGGGGAAGTCCATGATCTCGACGTTCTGTGGGACACAGCAATGAACATCGCTGCGTTCCCCGATTCCGAGGCCCGGGTTCACTGGCATACGAAACTCCGGGAAGAACGGGACCAAAGAATTCAGCGGTATCGCGACAAGATGATGGGCAAGCCTTCGCTCTGGCAGGTTTGGAGAGCGGAACTGCCGAATGAGAAGCAGGTCGAAGCCGCCGCGATAAGGCGGTTGGAATTATGGGCTTCGGTTCTCGACCCCGATTTCAGGCATTCGCGTCATGTGGCCCGGCTCGCTCTGCAGCTGTATGACGGTCTCTGTCAAAACGGCAGCGGCACTGGTGACGGAAATAAGGAACGTGAGATTTTGAGATTGGCAGGTTTACTGCATGAAGTTGGATTATCCAAGGGCGTCAAACGGCATCACAAAGCAGCGTATCGTCTCATAGAAAAACTGCAACCGCCGCTTGGTTTGGATAAGGACAAACTACGGATGGCAGCAGTGGTGAGCCGCTATCATCGTGGCGCGTTTCCGCGATCCGGACAGAAAACACTTACGAATATCTCTCCTGCGGACCGGACCACGGCCCGAAAGCTCGCCGGGATTCTTCGCTTGGCCAACGCCTTCGACGCGGACCACACGAGCCAGATCCAGCGGATTCACGCCGCGACACAGAATGGGTATTTGCAGATCAAGGCACAAGGCTACAATCCGCGCGACCGCATGGCCGAAGCAATCGCCGCCGGGCGACACTTGCTGGAGATCGTTTACCGCCGGCCGGTTGTGGTCAAGCCGATGCGGCCGGCATCACAGGCTAAGAGGTAGCTTTGCTACTTTTCGGCCCAGGGCGGCACAATTCCGGTCATTCGTGCGTACGCGATCAGCTGGCCCATGTGTTCATTAGCATGGACGATGATCCGCAAATACATGCCATCGACGGTTGCATCACGATCTGCGATGTGGACCTTGCGCTCGAGGTCTTTCGGCGTTTCAGCCAGATGCGCTTGCTTAACGGCATCCAGTGAGCGTTTCAGCCAATCAACCACCTCGGCCTTTGAGGTGATGGCCTTTTCCGCCCCCTCTTTGAGATCGCTTGGCATCTTTGGCCCTGTCACACTGAGCAGGTAAAAGTTCGCAATGGCGATATGCATGTACACTTCGCTGGTCGAGCGGACTCCCGGCGCGGGGCGCCATGCAAACTTTTCTGGCGGTGTCGCCTCTGCCAATGCAACGAGCTGTGAAGAAACGTGTTTCCATTCGCCGTCATACCCTTCCCAAATGCCTTGGGGAGGATGTTGAGCAAACGCTGTGCTCACAGTCAAACAGCAAAATAACAATGCGTTTCGCGCTCGTGGAGTCATGTGACGTCCTTTCGGTGGGAAGATGCGCTGAAAAGTATGCAGCTTTGTTGGGCCTATTGTCGAGAAATGATGTGGAACCAGTAGCCGCATCCCGTCAGAACGGAAGCTTTTGTGTCACTCCCCTTGCGCGGGGACCTTACTTACTTTCAACTCATGACTCACGCACAGCTGGTGCAAAAGGCAGTGCAGTGGCTGAGATCATACCGCTGCGGAGTGATTTTGTCGGAGCAGTCGTGTGCCAGTGGCGAGATGCCCGACGCGATCGGATGGAAACGCGCTTGTCATTCAGTGCTGGTCGAGTGCAAGATCTCGCGCACTGATTTTCTTGTTGATCGGGAAAAGCCATTCCGTCAGAAGTCACAACTCGGCATGGGTTGCGAGCGCTTTTATTTGACTCCCGCTGGTTTGCTCCGCCAGGAAGAACTCTCTCACGGCTGGGGTTTGCTAGAGATGCGCAACCGCAATGTGAGCCTGAGCCATCCCGCTGCCAAGAATTTGCGAACGGCGATCGGGTTTCGGCACGAAATGAATCTGCTGCTGGCGAGCTTACGGCGTGTAGAAATCCGTATTGAGCCTCAGAGCCTGACCGAGTTCCTCAAATGGAAGAACCGAATGGCCGACTACAATGGGGGCACACTGCCGGAGGGCGTTGCGGGAATTGACGAGGAGGCAAACTCATTCCTGGATAGCGAGGCGCGGTTGTAAGGTTCGGAGTTTCTATAGTTCTCTTCTCCCTTCGATGGATTTCAGCATTGTGATCTCGTCGGCATACTCGATGTCACTGCCGACGGGAATGCCCATCGCGATGCGGGTGACCCTGACTCCGACGCGCCGGAGCTGGCCGGAAAGATAAGTCGCCGTAGCTTCACCTTCTACTGTTGGATTGGTTGCGAGAATCACCTCATCGATCTCGCCGCTATCCACTCGCTTTTTCAGACCAGCGATTCTTAGCTGCTCGGGCCCAATGCCATTGAGGGGGGAAATCGAGCCGTGCAGAACATGATAGACACCATTGAAGTGCTTCGTCTTCTCGATCGCAGCGATGTTGGTGGGTTCTTCTACTACACAAACTAACCGCTGGTTGCGGGTTGGACTGCTGCAATACACGCAGGGATCGATATCAGTAATGTTATTGCAGATGGAACAGAGCCGCAGGCTGGCTTTGACGTCGCGAACCGCGGCGGCGAGGGCTTCGGCATCGTCGTCGCTAGAACGCAAGATGTGAAACGCCAAGCGCTGCGCGGTTTTACTGCCGATACCTGGCAGTTTTTTCAGCTCCTCGATCAGCCGCGCCATCGGCTCTGCGAATTTAGACATGGCTAAAATTGTTAATTTGATAATTACGGAATTGGGTAATTTTGTGAAGGATGGAAAATTACTAAATTACCCAATTACAAAATTACAAAAATTCCTATAGCCCCGGAATTCCCATCCCGCCCAGCATTCCACCCATGGTGGATTGCATGGCTTCATCGATCTTGCGACTCGCTCCGTTCATCGCGGCCATCACAAGATCCTGCAACATTTCCACATCTCCGCTCTTCACAGCTTCCGCATCAATTTTGACGCTGAGCACCTGCTTGCGACCGTCCATCTTCACAACGACGGTCCCCCCACCGGAGGAACCTTCAACCACCGTTTCCTCCATCTTCTTCTGCAATGCTTCATACTGCCGCTTGGCTTGCGACATTAATTCTTGCAGGTTAAATCCACCCATCAATCTGCTCCAATGCAGTAACTCTTAGCGTTTTTCCCGGTAATCAATAACTGTCCGAATCTCAGCCCCAAATTTTTCTTTCATACGGCGCACAACCGGATCCTGTTCCACACGGCTTCGCCCGCCATTGGATGACGGCCGCGGTGAAGACGCATTCGTAACCGACGCATC
>JAFAGX010000012.1 GCA_019237515.1 Acidobacteriaceae bacterium | reverse complement strand
CGATCGCCGAGCTTACCGCCGCTAAACGATCTTGCGGATGCGAAATCAACGCCTGCCAACTCTCGGTTGTGTACGCGACTTGATGCAAGTAATTTGGCATATCGCCTCCTCAATTGTGGTTGTGGCGCGAATCATACACCCGTCCGACGGCATGTCAAGAATGTTCCTTGGCGTTTCGAATCGTCGACGTTGGTGAAGCATTGGGCCGAATTCCACTGCTTTGGTTCGGTACCGGACTGAGTGAAACTGTCGGTCAGGCTATAAACCATCTTCGATCTATCGTGCCAATGGCAAGCGTATGCCCGACCAGCAACTGATCAGGTTATGCGAAAGCATTAGCAAAGAAACTGAACCTGCCAAGATGACCGTACTACTTGACGAGTTGATCAAGCTTCTCGGCGAAGAGCAGGACGCGATCCGGTCAAAAATTAATGCGAACCTGAAAAAGAACAGCTGAGCCGCGCGGCAAGAAATGCGTCTTCGTTCGCCTTTGAATGTTCTTAAAAGCGCGACTCCGCTATAATCGCCCTCGAATCTATGCGCGCCCCGGGGACGTCTACTAACCGAAAACCCGCCTCTGTGAACCGCTTTCAGCTGAGACTCTTGCAGTGGTTCGATCAGAACAAACGTGATTTACCGTGGCGGCGGGAGCGAGATTCCTACCGCATCTGGGTGTCAGAGATTATGCTGCAGCAAACTCGTGTTGCCGCAGTCATTGAACATTACAGAAATTTCATCACCCGATTTCCCACCGTTGAGAAATTAGCGGCGGCGCGACAATCCTCGGTGCTAAGCGCATGGAGCGGCTTGGGGTATTACCGAAGGGCACGCATGCTTCACGACGCTGCCAAAACCATCGTTAATCAGAGAGCAGGGCGAGTTCCAGGTACTGCTGAAGAATGGCAACAGCTTCCCGGGATTGGCAGTTACACTTCGGCGGCGATCGCCAGCATTGCGTTCGGCGAGCCGGTGGCTGCTGTGGATGGAAATGTTGAGCGGGTTCTCCAGCGACTTTCGGGGAGACGCCTGCGCGCAGGTGAATTGGGGCAAGCTGCGCGGCATATGCTCGACAGGAAGCGGCCAAGTGACTTTAACCAGGCCATGATGGAGTTGGGAGCAACGATCTGTCTGCCGCGTCAACCGCGGTGTCTGCTGTGCCCGGTATCCGAATTGTGCGTGACTCGCGGTGAACTCGGCGGTGCGGAGAAGCCAAAACGTCCACGCAAGCGTGAGATTTGTTATGCCCTCGATTGCCGGAACGGATCTGTTTTTCTGGTTCAGCGAGAAAAATCCGCAGCCCTGATGCCGGGGATGTGGGAACTACCGGAAATTGCGTCCGCGAATGGTTCCGCTGCGATCGGCTTTCGGCTAAAGCATTCGATTACCGTGACGAACTATCGAGTCAATGTGGTGCTGGGTGCTGCGCCGAAAGAGACTCAAGGCAGATGGATAGCGAAGTCCCGGGTTCTTGCTTTGCCTCTAACTGGTCTCGCGCGAAAAATCCTTCACAAAGCCCAGGTCATCTAGAATGGTTGTAAATGGCTTGGTTTCGAAATCTATTCGGAGGACGCAGTATGGCTGCGCTTAGCAGCGGGACTTTAGCTCCCGACTTCACATTGCCGAGAACAGACGGAAAAGAATTCTCTTTGAAGGATGCGCTGACGCGGGGTCCGGCACTAGTGGCGTTTTTCAAGATTTCCTGCCCAGTGTGTCAATTTGCCTTCCCATTTCTCGAGCGAATCTATCGATCCTATGGCAACCGCAACGTTACGGTCGTTGGTGTCTCACAAAACGAAAAAAAAGATACTGCCGCATTCATTAAAGAGTACGGCCTGACTTTTCCAGTGCTGCTCGATGACACGCACAGCTATCCCGTGTCCAATGCATATGGCCTGACCAACGTTCCGAGCATTTTCTGGATCGCCCAGGATGGGGAGATCGAAATTTCCAGCGTTGGATGGCTGAAGAAGGATATTGATGCGCTGAACGCCAAAGCCGCTGAAAGCACAGGTGAACAGTATATTCCTGTGTTTAAGCCGGGCGATAGTGTGCCTGATTTCCGCGCTGGTTGAAGCTCAAAGAATTAGCCCACGGTCGTGGGCTTCGCACGCAAATGGTACTGATATCGGCCGGTGCCTAGGGCGTGACTGGAATTGTACTTTGGTCTGTGTCTCGTCGTAACCGTGGGAACCTGCGGTATTCTCGTAGAATAGAGCATTCCCCCAAATGTCTGCCGTAAGGAGCCACAGCCACATGCGTCACGGCACATTTGTGCTTTTTTTGTCTTTTGTACTGATCTCTTTCTCGCAAGCGCAACGGCCGCACGATGGGGCCCGTTCTTCTGATCCGCCAGCTCGTCTGTCAGGCCCTGCGATCACAGCAATGCAAAAGATTGACCCCGAAAGGATTCGGGCACATGTGCGGTTTCTTGCCGATGATCTTCTGGAGGGCCGTGGCACGGGGCAGCGCGGCGGGGATATCGCCGCTGAGTACATCGCGACGCAATTTGCGCTCTACGGATTGAGGCCTGCCGGCGATAACGGAACCTTTATGCAGAAGGTTCCTCTGGTCGGCGTTACACCGCAACCGGAGACCACGTTTTCGTTCGTTGCCGCGAGCGGCAAGCCTGTGCATCTCAAGCAACTTGATGAATACGTGGCATACGATCAGACCCAGCAGCCACAATCGGAGATCGACGCAGAAATCGTCTACGTCGGTTATGGAATTGAGGCGCCAGAGTACAGGTGGGACGACTACAAGGGAATGGATGTGCGCGGCAAAGTTCTGCTCATGCTCGTGAACGAGCCTCCTTCCGATGATCCGGCATTTTTCAAAGGCAAAGCGCTGACCTACTACGGTCGTTGGACGTACAAGTACGAAGAAGCTGCACGAAAAGGCGCTGTGGGCGCGATTCTGATTCACAAGACCGAAATGGCCAGCTATCCCTGGGAGGTGGTGCGTAATTCAAATTCGGGCGAAAAGTCCTATCTGAAGCTCGAAGGTAGTCCGGCATTGAAAGCAGCATCCTGGATCCAACTCGATGTGGCCAGGCAACTCGCGAAGAGTGCTGGCATGGACCTCGACAAGATGATGACTGATGCGCAATCGCGCGACTTTCATCCGGCGACGATACCCGTAAAGTTACGGGCTCACATGGTCAGCAAAGTCCGGCCTTTTGAGTCCAACAATGTCATCGGAATGTTGCCGGGAGCGGACCGAATTCTGAGAAATGAAGCTGTAATGTACACGGCACATTACGATCATTTGGGCATTCGGCCGGATATGCCTGGAGACAACATTTATAACGGAGCGAACGACAACGCTACCGGCTGCGGCATTTTGCTGGAGATCGCGCGGACTTACTCCGAAGCTCCACAAAAGCCACGCCGGTCCATTTTGTTCGCGTCGGTAACAGCCGAAGAGCAAGGATTGCTTGGCTCGGAATACCTGGGCAAACATCCCCCGATCCCTGCCAGCAAGGTCACCCTCGATCTGAACTATGATGACGTACCACCGTTGGGCTCGCCAGAGGAGGTCGAGGTGTCGGGGGCGGAGCGGACCAGCTTTTATCCGAGCATTCAGTCATTGGCGCAAATCTTCCGCCTGAAGATTCGCCCGGATTCACGGCCTGAAGCCGGGCACTATTATCGTTCGGATCATTTCAGCCTGGCGCGCGTTGGTATCCCCGCGTTTTCAATTAATGAAGGCGTGAAATACAAAGGGCACGATGCCGCATGGGGTGAGCAGCAGGCTGCCGAGTTCACCGAAAAGCACTACCATCAGCCCAGTGATGAATACCATCCATTTATGGACTTTACCGGAGATGCGGTCATGGCGCGATTCGGCTTTGCCTTGGGGTGGGAAGCAGCCGCGCAGATGAAAGAAGTCGGGTGGGTGAAGGGTGATGAGTTCGAGAAGAACCGACTGACCAGTATGGGCGCGATGCAGTAACAGATATCGGTAAATAAGTGTATGAAGTTCACTAGCGGAACTTCGTGGGGCTGGCGGTGACGTCAATAGCTCGCAAAAATTCCACCGTTCCAGCAATCTCCCGCTCTTGAAAGAGGCGAATTCCGGCAATTCCGGCTGCGCCTGCCTCAATGCAGGAACGCGAATTCTCAAGGTTTACGCCGCCAAGAGCGAAAACCGGCAAGTTCTGGCGAGAAGCATTGCTTAAAACCTCTAAACCCACTATTTGGGGGATGTCTTTCTTTTCGAACACCGGGGCGAACACGGCAAAGTCTGCGCTCTCGGATGCTGCCCGGGCAACTTCTCCGATTGTGTGACAAGAGACACCTACAACCGGCGGTTGATCTCGCGCAGAAGATATCCAACGGCGGCGTACGTTATTCACTGAGATGTCGTCGGAGCGAAGGTGGACTCCATCGGCGCCGCAAGCGATCGCGACATCTGCCCGCGAGTTGATGACCAGCCGAGTTCTTGATTTTCGGCCGGAGCACAAAGTGTCGCAAACGATTCGCACTGCAGCTTCAGCTAGCGA
>JAFAGX010000615.1 GCA_019237515.1 Acidobacteriaceae bacterium | reverse complement strand
GACCATGTCCAAAACTTCTTTCGAGTGGCCGGGGCGGATGCTGATAATCACGTTTGGATGCGCCCGCTGAAATTTCTTCAGAATGTCCGGTAAAAAGTAGACGGAAATCGAAAGTGCGGCTGCAATCCGCAAAGGCACGCCGCTAGCAGGTTGTGCTTCGTGAACTGCCTGGCGTGCCAGTGAAGCCGCGCGCAGCAGTTGCTCGGCATGGGGTCGAAACGTTCTGCCTGCGTCGGAAACCACCAGGCCACCGCGGGACCGCGAAAAAAGCCTCACACCAAGGGAGTCTTCCAGCGCCCGGATTCTCGCGCTCACTGCCGGTTGGCTGATCCGTAAGGCTTCCGCCGCGCGATGAAAACCGCCAAACGTCGCGACTGCCAAAAAAGTTTCTACCTGATCCAGTTCCATAGCCTGCCTCGGTCGCAACTCACAACGCATTTTTATCACAGGCCGAGCTGCTGATAAGTGATGTTTATCACGCCGATAGAAACGTTCCGTTTGACTGGGCTCGGTTACTGGAACAAAATCGCCGCTGATGTGGGACGTTTGGAAGCCTGTAAAAACCTGTATGTATCTGCAGAATTTCCCCTAGAACAATGCAAACAGGATCACCTTTAGGGAAAGTTGTTCATCTGAGCGCAGGCCGCAAAACGCGATAACTCTGGAATTCAAAGGACGAGAGCAATGGCAAGCAATGGTAAGCCGCGAAATGACTGGAACTCAAATCCACGCTGGGAAGGAATCACACGCCCCTATACACCGCAGGATGTGCAGCGCCTGCGCGGGTCTATCGAGATCGAATATACGTTGGCTAAGCTCGGGGCGGAGCGCTTGTGGAGTCTTCTCCACGGCGGTTCCTACGTGGCTGCGCTGGGCGCAATGACCGGCAACCAAGCCGTGCAGCAGGTCAAGGCTGGCCTGAATGCGATTTATGTGAGCGGTTGGCAAGTTGCCGCCGATGCCAACGATGCCGGCCAGATGTATCCCGACCAGAGTCTCTATCCGGCCAATAGTGTCCCAAGTCTCTGCCGTCGTATCAATCAGGCGCTCACGCGCGCCGACCAGATCCACCACTCGGAAGGTAAGAATGGGATGTACTGGTATGCACCGCTCGTCGCCGATGCCGAAGCGGGGTTTGGTGGAACATTAAACGCTTTCGAACTAATGAAGGCAATGATCGAGGCGGGCGCGGCGTGCGTCCACTTTGAAGATCAGCTCTCGTCCGCTAAGAAGTGTGGACATCTTGGCGGCAAGGTCCTGGTTCCCACGGTTGAAGCGATTCAGAAGCTGGTGGCTGCGCGTCTTGCGGCCGACGTCATGGGTGTGCCCAGTCTCATCATGGCGCGCACCGATGCGGACAGCGCCAAGCTGTTGACCAGCGATATCGATCCACGGGATCACGAATTCCTGACGGGTGAGCGGACTTCCGAGGGGTTCTTCCGTGTCACCGGTGGAATCAAGGCGGCAATCGCTCGAGCGATCGCCTATGCTCCGTACGCCGAGTTACTCTGGTGCGAAACCTCGCATCCCGATCTCGACGAGGCGCGGGAGTTTGCGGAAGGCGTACACAAGAAATTCCCTGGGAAGATGCTCGCCTATAACTGCTCTCCATCATTCAACTGGAAGAAGAAGCTCGACGACGCAACCATCGCCAAATTCCAGCGGGAACTGGCTGCCATGGGCTATAAGTTCCAGTTCATTACGCTTGCCGGCTTCCACGCTCTGAACCTAAGCATGTTCGAGCTGGCGCGCGGATACAAGCTGACCGGCATGAGTGCTTATGCCCGGCTGCAGGAGAAAGAATTCAGCCGCGAGGCCGAGTACGGATATGAAGCGGTCAAGCACCAGCAGTTCGTCGGAACCGGATACTTCGATGCGGTTACGCAGGTAATTGCCGGCGGGACATCATCTGTCACGGCACTGGCGGGCTCAACCGAGGCCGAACAGTTCGCTGGAATCAAGCCTCAGGTGCATCCAACCTGCGGTCCCGATGCTGCTTGCCAGCCGATCTTGGGCGACTGCCCATCGGTTCCGGTTCAAATCGACACGCAATCCGAGGATATGCTGCTGCCGTCAGGGGACTAACCAGCTTTACTCCGAAAGGTTTCGCCGACCTCACCACCCCCGGTGCCTTTGCCCGGGGGGCCTTTTTTTGTCCAAGCCCGCCTATTTTACATATTTATATAAAAATTTGTTGTATGCTATACTACGGAAACGATGGCATTGAGTATAAAGAACGATGTTACGGAGCAACTCGCACGAAAAATCGCCAATGCGACGGGAGAATCTATAACTGAAGCAATTCAACGGTCACTCCAAGAACGTTGGGCACGTTTGACCGAGGATCGCCGCCGCGCAACTCTGACTCGGCAGTTGGAAGAAATACTACAGCGGGTTGACAACATGCCAACGCTGGACTCGCGTTCTGCAGATGAAATCCTCGGCTACGATGAGCATGGGCTGCCGCGTTAATGGTCATTGATACTTCAGCCATCGTGGCAATTTTTTTGGGTGAATCCGAGCGCGAACGCTTTTTGAATCTGATTCTCGAGTCGGAAAAGCGTTTGGTCTCGGCCGCGACCGTGCTTGAAACGGGCATCGTGCTCGAGGCCAAACGTGGCGAGGCCGCGGGTCGGGAGTTCGATCTGTTTGTTGTGCGAGCGCAACTGGAAGTCGTTCCGGTTGATGCTGAGCAGGTAGAGATCGCGCGCTCCGCATGGCGAAGGTTCGGAAAGGGGCGACACAGCGCCGGACTTAACTTTGGGGATTGTTTCGCTTACGCGCTTGCGGCTTCGAACGGAGAGAAACTGCTGGCCAAAGGCGAGGACTTTTCTCTCACCGACGTCGAGATCAGCCGCTGAGGTTGTTGGATTTTGGTCTTCATCCGGGCTCGGGACCTCTACTCTTCTTCTTCCGCTTCTCCGGCCCTGGCTGCTTTTGCCTTCTCGATAATCTTCTCCTGCAACTGCCCAGGTACAACATCGTAATGA
>JAFAGX010000613.1 GCA_019237515.1 Acidobacteriaceae bacterium | reverse complement strand
GGGTTGTGGCATAGTGGAAAGTGGAGTATCAGGCGGCGCGATCCTTCGGGACCGCGCTTTTATTTTGCGGTGAAATCTTGATTTTGAGGCGACTTATAGAAGGAAGTCATGAAAAATAATGGGATGAAGATCAAGCACCCCAAGCTACGGGGTGAATGGGCGGAGCTATGTTTTATGACGCGGGCGGCGGAGCACGGATTGTGCGTCACGAAGCCGTGGGGCGAAACCGCGAGATACGACTTTGCGGTCGAGCGTGATGGGTATTTTGTGCGCGTCCAGGTGAAGTCGACGATGTTTGTGGATCGCGGGGGGTACTCGTGTTCGGTGCGAGGATGCCGAGGGCCGTATGAGGGAGATCCGTTCGATTTCCTGGCGGTGTATCTGATTCCGGAGGATTTGTGGTACATCATTCCGGCGAAGAAGGTGAAGGGACAAGGAAGTGTGGCTTTGTATCCGAAGCTGAAGGAAGCGAAGTATGAACGGTATCGGGAGGCGTGGAGATTGCTGCGGAGAAATCACCGACATGGTACACGCGGGATGCTGGAAAGCATTGAGGCGTGTGCAGGGACAAGCAGTTCTCAGCGCGTAGTTCCCAGTTCTCAGCTGGGGTGTGTGATCCCACCCTAACGTCGCGGAAGGCGCTCGGCCAAGGCGGGGCACCCATTGTGGTGAAGCTGCACGCGAGATCCCTCGCTCCGCTTGAAGAACAGCTTCGCTCGGGATGACGGAGCAGTTTCGAGTTTCAAGTTTCAGGTTCCAACGCGGAAAGCTAGGGTACACCCTAGTGTTAATAAACGTGACAAAACCTTACGCTCAAGGCAGTAGTGAGGTGCTGTATGTTACAAATGGTTACGCGGCTGCGGCAGTTGCTGGCATTGCAGCTGCAAGCTTCTCACGGGTCGATTGGCGAAATGTCAGAGGTGGACTGGCAGCAATACGAAGCCAGAGACAAAGAGATTGCCGCATTAATGGAAGCATTGCAGAGTCGCAAGCCAGTAGTGCAGTAAGATTCCGGTTCCCTCCCACCTGTTCCTCACCGGCGTCGGGGCATCGCAAGTCATTCCATATCAGGACACTAGCTGGTTACCAAGGTTCCTACCCCACCCCTCTGTAAGCCACATATAATCTTAGGATTCCCGCTTACTGCCTGGGGTTGAAGTAAATGACTAAGGTCGTTGAGACCGACAGTATTCGTCTAAGCCAGGAATTGGCGATATTCCACGACGTGGCCAAAGCCCTGACCTCGTCGCTGGACCTGGACTGCATCCTGCAAACCATCATGGAAAAGATGGCGGAGTACTTCCGCCCGGATACCTGGTCGCTGCTGATGGTGGATGAGGAGCGGCAGGACCTCTACTTCGCAATCGCGGTGGGCACGGCCTCGGAGGCGCTCAAAAATGTGCGGCTGAAGGTGGGGGAGGGAATCGCCGGGTATGTGGCGAAACATGGAGAACGGTTGATTGTGCCGGATGTTTACACGGACCCGCGGTTTGCAAAACGAATCGATGAGATGACGAGATGGGAGACGCATTCCATCATCTGCTTTCCGGTGCGATCGCGGTTGCGGGTGCTCGGAGTGATCCAGCTGGTCAATGTGGACATGGAGCATTTCGGCGACCAAGAGATTTATTTTCTGCAATCGCTCTGCGATTATGCGGCGATCGCCATTGAGAACGCGCGGGCGGTGGAGCGGATCCAGGAACTCACAATCACCGACGATTGTACGGGGCTTTTCAACGCGCGGCATCTGTATAAGGTTTTGGAGACGGAAGTGTACCGGTCGGCGCGATTCGGATATGAGTTCACCGTGCTGTTTATTGATCTGGATCATTTCAAGGCGGTGAATGACACGCATGGACACTTGATCGGGAGCAAGTTGCTGGCAGAAATTGGCTATCTGATCAAGGCACAACTCCGTTTGATCGACTATGCCTTTCGCTATGGCGGCGACGAATTTGTGGTGCTGTTGCCGCAGACCGGGAAGGATTCCTCGCTGGTAGTGGCGAAGCGTCTGCAGGAAAGTTTGCGCGCAAGCCGTTTCTGCCGCGAAGAAGGATTGAACCTGAATGTGCGCGCGTCGATCGGACTGGCCACGTACCCGGCGGATGCCAAGAGTCCGCACGACATCATTCGTCAGGCGGATGAAATGATGTACCTGGTGAAAAACACGACGCGGGACAACATCGGCATCGCGCAGCGCGGCGTGCTGAAGTAGCACTTCTGCATCCCCAAGTGGGCTCACAAGAGGCGCTCGCAGAACCTGCGGCACCCAGCCCAGAATCGTACTCAGCCCTGAGTACGAAGTAGTAACGATCAGCTGTAATTATCCATGACATACCTTAGGGTGTTGCTACTGGATAGCCTGTATTTATGCGGGTTTTCCTCAACTCACAACCGTAACTGTCAAGGAATTAACTTTCCTTTAACCAAGGGACGAACGCGGCCGTGATAACGCTGTGATCTGGAGGGAAATTTCATGGCCGTGAAGTACGCAGATCTAAGAAAGTGGCGCGCCACAGCGTGGGTGGGTGTGGCTGCGATGATGAGTCAACTGGTAGCACCCGCCTTTGCCGCAAGCAACGATAATTCCGCAAATACTACGAGCCCGATCAAGCACGTAATTGTGATCATCGGAGAAAATCGGACGTTTGATCATGTTTTCGCCACGTATAAACCCAAGAGTGGGGAAAGCGTCGACAACCTGCTGTCGAAGGGAATTGTCAACGAAGATGGCAGCCCCGGCCCCAATTTTGCAGAAGCGCTGCAATATTCCGCGGTGGATACGAGCACTGATAAATATCAGATCAATCCGATGAGCAAGTCACTGTATAGTGTGCTGCCGCCGCCGTTGACCGGCGGTCCGTCAAACGTCTGCAAAAACAACGGCGTTTGCACGCTGGCGCAAGCAGAAGCTTCGGAGAATGGCTTGACGAGCGACTACTACAAGTTCCTGCTGACGGGTGGTACGGGGCAGGCGTCCCACGTGCCCGATACGCGAATCATGGACGTGACCCACCTGGCACCCGGGCCCTTCCAGTTGACTTCCAGCACGATGCCGTATGACACGTATGCAGCCAGCCCGGTGCATCGCTTCTACCAGATGTGGCAACAAGAGGATTGCGACATTCTCTATTCGGCTACCTGGAATCCCAGCGGTTGCCGCGCGGACTTATTTCCCTGGGTGGAAGTGACGATCGGAGCGGGAAGCAATGGTAAGGCGCCAGCATCACCCTTCACCGATGAGTCGACGGGTGAAGGCTCAACCTCGATGGGTTTCTACAACGTGCTGAAAGGCGATGCTCCGTACTTGAAGTCGCTGGCCGACAAATATGCGATGAGCGATAACTACCACCAGGCGGTGATGGGTGGTACCGGCGCCAACCACATCATGCTGGGCACGGGTGACGCGATCTGGTACGACGGTGGGAATGGGAATCCGGCAAACCCGCCGCACAACGCCTCGGTTTTCTTTGGAACTCCAAACGCGGGCATCGTGGATGAAGTCGAAAACCCGAATGCCGCACCGGGAACTAACAATTGGTACACAGAGGACGGATACGGCGGCGGCGCGTTCGGAAAAGCGTCATTTGGCGGAGGGTCTTATACCAACTGCTCGGACCCGAATGCTCCGGGAGTCTCGGCAATCGTGAGTTATCTCAGTATGCTACCGAGACGGGTGGATTCGCGATGCGAGCCCGGCCACTACTACCTGCTGAACAATTACAACCCTGGTTATTTCGGGGATGGCTCCAACGCCTCTACCGATAACAATGTGAACAACACTCCATTCACAGTGCCGCCTTCTACGGTTCGAAACATCGGCGATGCGTTGCTGGCGAAAAACATCTCGTTTGCGTACTTCGGCGATCAATTCAACGCGTACCTGAACGACAAATATCAGTTGAACTACGGGACGGTGGGAGCGAAAAGCGACCAGTATTGCAACATATGTAACTTCTTGCAGTACTCGGCCTCGATCATGACGAACAAGAGTGTGCGTGAAGCGCACTTGAAAGACACGACCGATTTTTACAACGACATCAAGAGCGGCAGCTTGCCGGCAGTTTCGTTTGTAAAGCCGAGCGGGTGGGTCGATGGGCATCCGGCGTCATCGAAGCTGGATTTGTTTGAAGGGTTCGTGAAAAACATCGTGGATATGGTGCAAGCAAATCCCACGCTGTGGGCCAGCACGGCTATTTTCGTCACCTTCGATGAAGGCGGCGGATATTACGACTCGGGTTACATTCAGCCGCTCGACTACTTTGGAGATGGCACGCGCATTCCGCTTTTGGTGGTATCACCGTTCACCAAGGCTGGGCACATTTCGCACGACTACACGGACCACGTTTCGATCTTGAAGTTCATCGAGCGAAACTGGGGGCTGTCGCCGTTGACCGGGCGGAGCCGGGACAATTTCCCGAATCCGCAATACGACGGCACCAATAAGTATGCACCGACCAACGGGCCGGCGATCGGCGATTTGTTCGACTTGTTCGCGTTTTAAATAGGAGTGTTCCCAGGTTAGCGCGCACACCACGCTCGCTAACCTGGGGCATCCCGAAGAATTTTGAATTCAGAATGTTGAATTTAGAACCCTTCCCGGACGGTGAGAATTCACAAATCAAAACTCAACAATCGAAAATCGGTAATTGGGGTGGGCGTGGTAAGCTGACGGCAGCGTGAGGGAGCGGCTGCCGGACATTTTTCAGGAAAGCTACCGCGAGTTGCGGCCGCGTGCGCCTGTCCCGGAGTTGAAGGTCGAGTTCTTCGCCTTCGCAAACATCAACAATACTATTCGATTGCGTGAGGGGCGGTTGCTGGTGCGGCTTTCCGATTTATTGGAGGGCGCGCCGGAGCCCGTCTTGCGCGCAATTGCGCACATTCTGCTGGCGAAGATGTATCGCAAGCCGATTGAGCGCGAATATGCGACGCGGTACAGGCGTTATGTCGCGAGCCATGCTCTGCGAAAGAAAGCGCACCTGGTTCGGCAGATGCGGGGGCGGAAGCGGATTGAGACGGCGCAAGGGCGAATTTATGATCTGGACGCGATCTTCGAAGAACTGAACGCTAAGTTTTTTTATGGTTTGCTGGCACGTCCGCAGATGACCTGGAGCCGCGAACATGCGCGCAACAGCCTGGGGCATTATGATCCAGCGCACAATGCCATTGTGGTGAGCCGGGTCTTTGATCATCCCCGCGTGCCCCGGTGTGCCGTGGAGTACATCGTGTACCACGAGATGCTGCACCTGAAGCATCCGGTGAAACTGCGGGGAAGCCGGCGATGCGTGCATTCGGCGGAGTTTCAGGCAGAAGAGAAAATGTTTCCCGGCCTGGAGGAGGCGAAAAGGTTTCTGAAGCAGATTTGAGTTTGCGGCGAATTGTCCGGGTGACGGGGGTTATAGTGCGGAGAAAGAAACGCTATGCCGCAGTATTTCTGCTTGCTTTCACAGTGGATTCGTTTTTTTGGACCGCATTCTGCTCAGCCGCCAAAAGCTTCATTAGCTCTTCCACCAACTGCATCAGCCGCTCGGAGTCCTTTTCGCTGCTGATCTTTGTACAAAGCTCCCGCATCTTTTCGTCGTCCATAAACTCCTTTTAAACCCACAACCGGCGAGCTCCACTTTCCCGCTTCGGCGCAAGATGGCGCTTGCGTCCGGTTCGGAGGTTTATACAGTTCTAAACAGCTGTACGGCGTCCCGGGGGCAACTGGGCCGCGCTTTAGCTCACGGCTACCGAACGCCGCCCGCCCCCGGTTCTTTGTTCCCGCCTTCGTGCCGCGCTGGGCCTCACGGAAACCAATCGCCGGTCACATCATATGTCTGCCACCTGAAAAATGCTTAAAAACTTCGCATTTAATAGTCAAAGGCGGTAAAGATTGGCACAAATCTTTACAGCGCTACGACACATTCTGCCGTACCGCTATGCAGGAGAGAGTGTTCAAAACACGGGCCAGAGTTGCGTTGTAGTAGCTCTATCGTAAACTCGGCGTCTTCAGTCACGCCTTAAAGATCGCACCAATTTTCCCGACGTGGCGCATGTTGGCGTATCCCTAAAGCAGCCGAAAAATGCTCAAATGTAGCAAAGTTGCGCTGTGGTAGCGCTATCCCATCGCTGTTGCGGAGGTAGGGCGTTGGAGAAGCTAAAGAATAGCAGCAGTTTGTATAGCTCGGTTAAGGTTGCCAGCTTAGCGAAGCGGCGGCGCGGTAAGCATCATGACCTGCTCGGCGGGATC
>JAFAGX010000606.1 GCA_019237515.1 Acidobacteriaceae bacterium | reverse complement strand
GAAATCACTGTTTAGGTTTTGTTGTTGACCATTTAAATTGACTATGGTATCTAATTATAGTCATGAAGGAAATCGCTATTTCCGAGTTTAAGGCCAAATGTTTGGCTCTCCTGGATCAAGTCGAGAAGACGAAGAAACCGATTCGAGTTACGCGATTTGGCAAACCTATCGCCGAAGTAGTGCCTCCGTCCCATGAAGCTGGCGATCGCAGTTGGATCGGCTCGATGAAAGACACTATGAAAATCGTCGGTGACATCGTTTCACCCGCAAACGATGAAAGCGATTGGGAGACTTTGCGCGATTGAGGCTGCTGCTGGACACGCACATCTGGTTGTGGAGCCTGAACGATCCAGCAAGGCTAGGAAAACGAGTTCTGCACGAACTTAGAAACGCAGAGAATGAACTCTGGCTGTCGCCGATCAGCACATGGGAAGCATTGACTTTGGACGCGAAGGGTCGCATTCAGCTGCCGCAGAATATTGCTGAATGGGTTCGGCAGGCGACGGCGCCCCTTTTGGAAGCACCGGTGACGCACGCGATAGCGCTGGCGGCGCGTCAGATCGCCTTCCCGCACAACGATCCCGCAGATCGGCTGATAGCCGCTACCGCTCAGGTCTTGCGGCTGACCTTGGTTACTGGCGATGTAAATCTGCTTGGGCTAGGGGAAATTTCAACCTTGGCCAACCGGTGAGATTCTGCAGGTTTGATCCAGTGCCTAGAGTTGACTACAACTTTTCGTAAAACTCGCAGGCCGAGCACGAAATAAAAATTCCACCCGGAATTCCCCGCTCGCGGTCCTTCACACGCTTCACGATGCGTGTCGGCTTGCCGCACTTAGGGCAATCCGTGCTTTTGGTTGTGTCCATCACTTTCTTACGGTCTGCTGTCTTTGCAATCTTTGCCATCACTTCTCCTGCCCATGTTGATTGTTGGGCATAAATATTACGATGTTCGGGGCTCTGCCTGAGCCCAGCTTTCTAATTCTACCCGAAGCTAAGCGATGCTTCAGGAACATCCGAACTGGTAGTGGCTCGGCTTGAATGCTCCCCCGGGGTGGCGGTCATCCTGAGCGAAGCTGCCTTTGAGGCGGAGCGAAGGATCTCGCGTGGGGCGCCCCAGGCTGCTACGCGCCAGATCCCTCGCCGCCGCTGGTGAAAAACGCGGGGCTTCGGGATGACGCACCAAACGGGAGTTTGAGACTGACCTAAGATCCCGAACCATTGTCATTCCGAGGAGCAGTGCGACGCGCACTCTGCTTTTTCAGTACAGCAGATTCCTCACTACTGAAGCCGTTTAGGAATGACAAACAACAGGAATGGACCAGTTTTATCGCGAAACTGCCGCAAACAAGTCCGAGTGCAGCAGGGACTGGAACTGCTTGTCGTCAGCCTTGAAGTGCATCTGCAGGTTGGAGCTGTCGGAGTTCACGGAAACGTTCTCCAGCGCAGTCTTCTCGATCGGCGTGGCCGTCATCTTCCGATACAACACTCCAGCTTTTACGAGTGATGAAAGGGTTGCGGCTGTGACGGAGTCCGATGTCACCACATCGAGGTCGAAATTCACCCCGCTCTGAAAATTCATTGCGTAGCGGGAACCCACCACGCGCCGCTTGATCATGTCGAAGTCGGCAAGCCTACCGGCATCGCCCAAGGCTGAAAGCAGCATGTTCTGCGTTCCCTGCTGATCGAGCACGCTCCACACAGCCCCGTCCTCCACCGGACCGATTAAATCCGCGATCGCGCTATTGGAGTCCAAACTGTTGCTGTAGCCATCGCGCGCATCCAGAGCACCTTTCAGCGCGTTGTTATCGCCAAACAAAATCGTGTTGTCATCGACGAAAGTCATGTCCATGCCGCTACCCATGGGGTAAATATTGTTGTCCCGATAGAGCATTGGCTTTACTTTGTTCAGCTTCATCTTCTTCAAAACGAGTTTGCTGGAGAAGGAACCCTGCGCTGCTCCCACCACCTGAACTCCGTGCTTGCCATTGCGGAAGGAAGCGAAGGTAAGCTGATCGACGTCTTTGTCAGGATTGATGCCAACACTTTTGAGCTGGCCCTCGAAGTCTTTCAATGCAGGCGGCAAAACCTGTGCCTTCAGCGCCATGGCGGTATCAGAATTCTTCAGGGCGCGATAGTCCACCGTAATAATCTGCTGGATGTCCGCGGGAATTGCCGGCCGCGCGGAACTCGGAATCGGGGCGCTCCATGCCGCACTCAAGGAAAGCAGCACCGCGCAAAATCCTGACTTCATCAACTTCATCTTGGATATCCTCTGAAGTACTTAGATGCAGAACGCACTGAAACCGCGATTGTGCACCGTTTTTCTATTGTAAGACAAGTAACTGGAGGGCGGCAGAAACCAAAGTGCAGCAACTGCGTAGCTGGCGGCAAGCAATAATGTTTATTAACTATTGGCAGCTGAGGATGTTTCGGCCAATATCAGGACCTTGCCCGCAGTCATGTTTTCCGCGTACTGATGCAATCCGCGAAGTGCTTCATTCAAGGGGACGCGTAACTGAAACTCAGTTTTTAGATCGCTGCCCAGGAGCTTCTGGACCTGGCGCC
>JAFAGX010000273.1 GCA_019237515.1 Acidobacteriaceae bacterium | reverse complement strand
GCTGTTTCCCTTCAATTCGCAATTCTTTGAGGCACATGCGCACTCGACGCTTTTCCCCCGCGTGATTGCCGCCTCAGTACAGATCAGTCATTTGCGGTTGGAGACAGCCGTATTTTTCTGGCAGTTACTATGCATTTTCCTGCTGCTGGTGGCGTGCTGGGAGTTGAGTGCCAGATGCTTTACGCGTCCTGCAAGCCGCCGGGCGGGCGTTGCGCTCGTTGCCGTTCTTCTCACTCTGCCAATCGCAGGCACCGCCCTGTACATCATGGACCAGTATCTAAATCCACGGAACCTGGTGGCGTTTGCGGCGATATTTGCAATCGTCGCGGTGATAGACAGGAAATATGTTTCGGCGGGACTAGCACTGATTGTTGCATCGGCGATTCATCCCCTCATGTCAGTATTTGCTTTTTCTTTTTGCATTCTTTTGCTGGTGATGAGGAAGAGATCCGTGAGCTTTTTCGCGCTGCTGTTTTTCCCATTTGGAATTTCTCTGGCTCCGCCACCCAAGGTCTATCACCAGGTTGCGATCTCTCATTCTTACTTTTACGTGACGCAATGGCACTGGTATGAATGGTTGGGGGTAATTGGGTCGTTGCTCGTTTTGCTTTGGTTCGCTCGCCTGGGCCTCAAACAGAAATGGCCCAATGTCGTTCTGCTATGCCGGACTTTGGTGGTTTATGAGCTGATTTATCTCATCGCTGCGATATTGATCTCGATTCCGCCGCGTTTTGAGGCTTTGGCTCGTTTACAACCGATGCGATCACTGTACCTGGTGTATGTGCTCATGCTTGTGCTAGGCGGCGGAGTTCTCGCCGAATTCGTTTTGCAAAACCGACTCTGGAAATGGTTAATGTTGTTTGTTCCTCTCGGTCTTGGCATGTTCTTTGCTCAACGCACGCTTTTTCCCGCAGATGCTCACATCGAGTGGCCGTGGTCTCAGCCAAAGAACCAGTGGGTGCAGGCATTTTTATGGATTCGCGACAACACACCGAAAGACTCGATCTTTGCGCTCGATCCTGAATACCTGGACATTTCTGGCGAGGATGAGCAAGGGTTCCGTGCCATTGCGCTGCGAAGCAGCCTTGCCGATACGGTGAAGGATTCCGGCGCGGTCTCGATGTTTCCGCCCATGGCTGACGAGTGGTGGCGGCAAGTGCAGGCGCAATCGGGCTGGCGTGGATTTCGTTTGCAAGACTTTCGCAGGCTGCAAGCGGATTACGGCGTCAACTGGCTCGTCCTGCAGCGGCCTGGCATCGAAAGCCTTGAGTGTCCTTACACAAATTCCGCGGTCGCGGTTTGTCGATTGCAGTAAACCCGCGATGCATCGTCTCAGGGCAAGTGATCGAGATAGCAAGCGCCGCCAGTGTTTTGCTTTGGCGGAGTTGGTGGTGTCATCCAAGGTGGATTGCCAAAGTCGAAGAATTCCGACATGTCCGCCTGCGCGGCATCGCGCTGCGTGAGATTGGGTAGGCCAAAACGATTTTCCGTAAATTTCAGATAGGCAGTCGTATCCATCACGGTGTGCGAGACGTAGTTCTTCTTGGTGAAGGGTGAGATCACAAGCAGAGGCACCCGGTATCCTGTCCAATTGAAGTTGCAAAGCGGGCCTCCCACCTGGGTACAAACATCACCGGCATGAAGATCGACAGGCGGATTGTTGGTACCGTCGGGGCTTGCCATCGGCTGTGGCGCGACATGATCGTAGAAACCACCGAACTCGTCATAGGTCAGAAATAGGACCGAATCCTTCCACGATGTGCTCTGCATCAATGTGTTGATCAACGAAGAAACGTAGTTGGCGCCAGCCTGCACGCTGCAACATGGCGGAGTTGTATCGAAGTCCGCGGCATGTTCATCAAGTCCCGCGCTGGAAGCTGGCTCAATATAGGCGAACTGCGGAAGCGTGCCTTGCTGGAGGTCAGTGAAGAACTGTGAAATCGGAACCAGATTTTGTGAATATTGATTAAGTATTGTTTGCCCATACTTGAAGGTGTGGACATACGAGAGATATGTGTAGAAGCAATCCGGCGTGGGATTACTTTCGCACGGGCTGCCCGCGGGATCGACGTAGATTTTCCAGCTGATGCCTGCATTCTGCAGCAATTCGTAAATTACCGGAGCGTCAATCTGAGTGTTGTCAGCGGGGTCGTTGGGACCGCTGGGATAAGCGCGCCCTGCGGAAGTCGCGGCGATGAAAAAGTCGCGGTTCAGTTCAGTACGTGACATTACCGGTGAGAACCAGCGGTCGGAAGTCGCAAACTGGCTGGCCATAAAGTAGTAGTAGTTGAGATCATCGGCGTCGTAATAACCCATAGCTCGCACGCCGTTCGTGTCGTACTGCAGCGTGTTTCCAAAGTAGTATTCGTTACGAGAATCATGCCCGGCCGACCAGACATTGCCATTTCCCACGTAGGAGCTATTGCCAGTCGGATCGTTATAGTTCCAGATGTCGTGCGATTCGTTCCAGGATGGACTCGGGTTCTCCAGGCATTGGGTCTTTAAGTGATAGGAACTTACGGTCGTACTCGGATCAAAGAGACAGTCCTGAAAAACCGACCCGGGACCTGGCGGCTGAAAAGGATCATTGGGATTGCATCCAGGTATAGCCGGAGTTGCGCCAGGCTGCGGATTGAATTCTGGCAACCCATCGAGAGGCTGGTCGGGATAACCGTTATCTGCCCAGTATTTCCGTAGTTCCCCGAAATAATGATCAAAGGAACGATTCTCCTGTGCCACGAAAATGATGTGATTGATGGGCAGCGGGGAATTGAGAGTTGCAGTAACACTTTCATTGTTATTCAGCGTGACCGTACAACTGGTACTTCCACTGCATGCCCCGCCCCAGCTGACTAAATAGGAGTTCGCGCCAGCGGTTGCCATCAAGGTGACCTGAGTTCCCGGGGGAAAGGTCGCGGTGCATGTAGTTCCGCAATTAATCCCAGATGGACTGCTGGTGACCGTCCCGGTACCGGTTCCCGCGAGGGTGAGGTTCAATGTCGCCGCGGTGAGGCTAAATGCCGCTCCGACTGATGTATTGGAATTCAATGTGACCGTGCAGGCACCGGTGCCAGTGCACGCCCCGGACCATCCGGCAAATGCCGAGTTGGTTCCCGCAGTTGCGGTCAGAGTAATTTGGGTTCCGGGTTTAAAGCCCGCGGTGCAAGACGTCCCACAGTTGATTCCGGCAGGTGTACTGGCAATCATCCCGGACCCATTGCCAGACACGCTAACCTTCAGAGAGTCCGGCGTGAAATTGAAAGCGGCCCCGACAGAGGCGTTGTTACTCAGGGTAATCGTGCAGGAATTCTGGCCGCTGCAGCCTCCCGACCATCCCGCAAAGGTGGAGCTTTGCGCAGGATTGGCAGTGAGGGTGACCTGGGTTCCGGAGGGAAATGTCCCAGTACACGTGGCCCCACAGCTAATACCCGAAGGTTTGCTGGTAATCGTTCCCGTGCCATTGCCCGAAAGCTGCACTGTGACTTGAAACGAGCTCGGCTGCGACGGGCTGGCCATGCCACCTCCACAACCAGTTACGAGTATCAGGAGTGAGACAAGGAAAACAACGCACAATAAACGCGAAAGCGACATCGAATGCAAGCCTCCCCGAACAACGTGCGACGAGCAGGAACATACCTTCGATGAGTCCGAAAGTCATCACCGTTGCCCCATTGCTTTAAGGTGATTGCAAGGAAAAGGTAAATTCAGGGTAGAAGGCGAGGCTGGATCGGCGCGGAGTGGGAGATATTATGGGGAGGCCGGAAAAAAGGATTGGTGTCGCAGTAAGGTTTCGATGCCGTGGATGACCTCAGAGCCCCGGCTCTTGGACAAGGCACCCAGAAAACCCGCCTTTTTGGCCTCTTTCGCCAGTTCCGGAGAGACGTCCTGGACGGTAAGCAACAGCATCGGAACCTGTGATGATTTGAAGATTTCTCTTCCTGCCTGAAGGCCATTCATTTGCGGCATCGCGAGGTCAATTATGACGACGTCCGGTGCGAGTTGCTTCGTTCTTTGAATGGCATCGCGGCCGTTCTCGGCTTCGCCGCAGATCTTCCAATCGGTATGTTGCTCGACGAGTCTGCGCAAGAGTCGCCGGATGGGAGGATCATCGTCGGCAATGAGAATACGTACTGGCACCAGAACTGCTCGTGCCCAGTGTCAAACCCTCGCATGTCCGTCAGCAATACATGAAATACCCGATAACCACTAGGGTCACTAATGATGACTACTGCAGCGCGATCCGCAACTCGTCCTGGCGTTTGTCACAGAGAACATGCAACAAAGCCTCGCCATTTGCAGGAATGAGTCCGGAGATAGTCCTGGATTGATCGAAAGATGTGTCGGCAGCTCGCACGCGAACGTGAATTTCATGCTGGCCGGAAGGTACCTGCACGCTGTCTGACTGATGCCCGTGAACCTGTTTGAAGACGAGGGCGTGCTTGCTGGTTTGGCCTCGTAATGACCGGCTATAGAATGCGCGGTTATCCAGCCAGATCGTGACCTCAGCTTCAGCAAACGGATGCTCAATTTCGATCTGCATCGTCGCAGGCTCCACGCTTGCCGACGACTTTCGTTCTGGTTTCGATGCAATTGGGCTTTTGTCTTTCGGCAGTGGAGCTGAAGTACCGGCAAGAGCATCCGTGGGAGCGGGCGCCGCTGGAGCTGTAAGCAGGGCGGTCACGCTATCGTGCGCTGCGCTGCCTGAGGAGTTCATTACTACTTGGGGCACCGTCGGCCTCGGAACCATAGACTCAATTCCTCTGTACAGCACAAACGATGCAGTCCAAAGCAGCAGGACGGCCCCACCCCAGAACACCTTGTCCTGCTGAGAAATCGATCTTCTTGGAGCAACCGGTGGAGTACTCCGCGCGGCGGGTCTCGGGGTCCGAGTCCTCGATTTCTGAGTAGTGCTCTCCGAACTCACGTGAACCGTGGATTCTGGATCGGCCAAGCTTCCTTTGTCGGAAAACGTGTTACTGCCCACGAAATCACCGATGGCTTCAGCCATCTCAGCGCCGGTGTGAAATCGTTCCGCGGGATCTTTGGCCATGGCGCGCACGATGATTTCATCCAACTCGGCGGGAAGTCCCGCGTCGAAAGAAGTTACCGGAAGGGGATCCCGATTCACCACCTTGAAGCAGACGGTGGTTGCACTATTACCTTGGAACGGGCGATAACCCGTAATCATGGTGTAAAGAATGACGCCCAGCGAGAAGAGATCGGAACGAGCGTCAACGCCTTCTCCCCGTAGTTGTTCCGGCGACATATAAGCCGGGCTGCCGAGAAGCTGGCCGGGGATTGTAAGTTGCGCCAGGTTCAGTTTGGCGATTCCAAAATCGGCGATTTTAGCGTGCCAACCGGTGGTGACGAGAATATTGGATGGTTTGATATCGCGGTGAATTACGCCCTGGGAATGCGCGTAATGGAGCGCCTCGGCCAGTTCCTGAGCTAGTTGCAAAGCGGGTCTCAAGGCAATCTTTTTATTCTCGGCAGCCAGCAATTTCCGAAGCGATTCGCCGGTGACGTACTCCATGACGATATAAGGGTCTGCCGTTTCCGGTTCCTCGCCGACGTCAAAAATTGTGACAATTCCGGGATGGGACAGGCGACCGGCGGCACGTGCTTCAAAAGCAAAGCGCTCCCGATAGTCACCGGCGTCTTCGAGTTCCTGACCGAGAAGTGAAATTGTCTTGATTGCGACCAGGCGGTCGATTTTGGGATCGCGGGCGCGGTAAACGACACCCATTCCGCCTCGCCCAATTTCGGCGAGAATCTCGTATCGTCCCAGGTGTGTGCCGGGTTGCAGCTTCATGGTGAACGCAATCAGGGGTAGGGGCTATGCCGATAGTACGACTGTGATTGACAAGACAATAGAAATTGTCGGTGACCGGTCGTTACCAACGTACTCACTGGCCGAACCCATGGTAATGGGAGGAATCGAAGTCATTTCTCCAGAACAAAATTGACTACTGCGGTTTCGTTCGGGTTCACTGTGACTTTCTTTTCGAGGGTTTTTGGATCGCTAAATTGCGGCCGTTGAACACGTTTTTCGGTCAGAACATCGAACATCGACTCTTCCCGGGCAACGCTCCAGCCCTCGTGCCAGGCAACGATTTCGTACTGACCGGGGGGAACGTTGGTTAGCTCAAATTTGCCGCTCTCGTCGGTGACGGCGTAGTAAGGATGCGGAGCCACGAACATTTCGGCGTTCATCCAGACGTGCCCGCCGTTGCACTTTAGATTTACAACCCCGGCTGAGTTCATCTGCCGGGAAACAACCTGGTCGGGAAAAGGAAATGGCAGGTTGTACGTGGCCGCCCCATCCATGTGAACGGTGTGAAGGGTGGCGTCAGAACTCTTCATTTGTAGCAATGCATCTTTTGCAACCAGCAGGATATGAGGCTCATACCGGCAATGTTTCTGATCCAGGAATCGGCGCTGTTCGGGAAGATCGAAGGCCTTGCCACTGGAAACGTTCTTCAAGAAAACTACGGTATTGGCCACACCGCCCTGCGGTCCGACAATCAGCCGCTCTAAATCACGGGTCTTTGCCGACTCCGGATCGCAAATCTGTGGATCCTTCGAGATGGGAAGAATGGTTAAATGCGGCAGCGGCCCCGACCACTTCACGGTCCCACTAATGGTAGCGCCGTTAGCAACCGAAATCACCTGATAGCCGCCCTGTGCGACGGCGTGTCTGGCGGAGCCTGCCAGGAAAACTGACCAAACCGCGATGATGGCTGTTCTTCTCACCTCACCCCTCGTTGTCACAAATCGTAACAGCGGCATATTTCGGAGCAAGGTCACCGCGGTAATAGCACAGTTGGGCAGGATTGGAGTACGCCGGATTTTCAATCCGCGTGGCTGGCCGCGGGAGAAGGCAGAGGCGCTGGCTTGCGGCGCCAGCGCAGTCGGTCCATGTAAAGGTAAACCACTGGGGTCGTAAACAAAGTGAGAGCCTGGCTGACAATCAAACCCCCGATAATCGTGAGGCCAAGCGGTTGGCGCAGCTCTGACCCAGTACCGGTGCCAAGAGCCAGCGGCAAGGCACCCAGAAGCGCAGCGGCAGTGGTCATCATGATGGGGCGGAAGCGCAGCGTGCAAGCTTCGCGGATGGCCTCAACCGGGGGCTTGCCTTCCCGGCGCTCGGCGTCAAGCGCGAAGTCGATCATCATGATGGCGTTCTTCTTCACCAGCCCGATCAGAAGAATGATTCCGATCAGCCCGATGACGTTCAATTCGTTGTGGGTGATCTTGAGCGCCAGCAACGCCCCGACGCCGGCGGACGGAATGGTGGATAAGATCGTAATCGGATGAATGTAGCTCTCGTAAAGAATTCCCAGGACTATGTAGACCGTGAGCAGCGCGGTGAGGATCAGCACGGGCTCATTTGCCAGAGATTCCTGAAAGGCTGCAGCTGTGCCTTGAAAGCTGCCGTGAATCGTAGCTGGGAAGCTGATGGATCGTTCAGCTCTTTCAATCGCATCGGTCGCTTGTCCGAGCGACGTACCAGGTGCCAGGTTAAAAGAGATCGTGACGGCCGGCCATTGCCCTTGGTGGCTGACCGCCAGCGACGTATTGGCAGGGCCGAAATGTGCAAACGCAGACAGCGGAACGATATTTCCGGTGGAGGATCGGAGATAGGTGTCGTTCAACGTGTCGGGGCTCTGCTGAAACTGAGGGGCCACCTCCATCACGACGTGGTATTGATTGAGCTGCTCATAGATTGTCGAGACTTGCCGTTGTCCAAAAGCGTCGTAAAGAATGTTGTCGATGTCCTGCGTTGCGATTCCCAACCTTGAAGCCGTATCGCGGTCGATGAGCACGTTGAGGGCGAGGCCTTTGTCCTGCTGGTCGGTGTTGACCTGGCGCAGGATGGGAAGCTGACGCATCTTCTGCAGCAGTTGGGGCGCCCAGTCGTTGAGCTCATTGAGATCCTCGCCCTGCAGAGTGTATTGATACTGCGCCTGGCTGACGCGCCCGCCAATCTGCAGGTCCTGCTGGTTTTGCATGTAGAGGGTGGCGCCGGGAACCTCGGCAAACTTGCGGGTCAACTCAGCAATTACTTGATCGGCCGTCAGTTTTCGTTGCCTGAGTGGCTTCAGGGTGATAAACATGCGGCCCTGATTCATTGCCGTCGTCCCGCCGCAAAAACCAATCATGCTGGCTACATTCGGGTCCTTCATCCCGATATCAACGTAGCGCTGCATCTTGCGGCTCATGGCGTCAAAGGAAATGTCCTGGGCGGCTTGCACCGAGCCTTGAATGCGGCCAGTATCCTGCTGCGGGAAAAATCCCTTCGGGACTTGCTTGAACAGATAAACGCTGACGCAGGCAGTGGCGATGGTAATCAGCAGGACAGTGAATTGATGCCGCAATACCCAACCCAGGGCAATGCGATAAACGCTTAAGATTCCATCGAACACTTTTTGACTCGCCTTGTACGCTGCCCCGTGCGTTTCTTCCCCCAGCGATTTCAGTAATTGCGCGCACATGGTGGGCGTGGTGGTAAGCGAAACCACGAGGGACACACCGATGGCGATGCTCAAAGTGATGGCAAATTCGCGGAAGAGCCTGCCCACGATGCCGCCCATCATCAGTATCGGAATAAATACCGCGACCAGCGATGTGCTCATCGATAAGACGGTAAAGCCGATTTCCTTCGCACCACGAAAAGCGGCTTGCATGGGCCCCATGCCTTGCTCGAGGTAACGAGTAATGTTCTCGAGGACTACAATCGCGTCATCCACGACAAATCCCGTTGAAATCGCGAGGGCCATCAGCGACAGGTTATCCAGGCTGTACCCCAGCAGGTACATGACACCGAACGTGCCCACGAGCGATAACGGCACCGAGATACTGGGAATAATGGTGGCGCGGACGGTACGCAAAAATACGAATACCACCAGGATCACCAGAATGACGGAGATGAGTAACGTGATTTCTATATCGTGCAGTGACGCGCGGACAGTCAGTGTCCGGTCGGAGACCACGTCAATCTTGATGGCAGGAGAAATGGACGCTTGCAACTGGGGTAGAAGGCCTAAGACGTTATCTACGGTTTGAATAATGTTGGCGCCGGGTTGCCGCCAGATGAGGACAATGACAGCCCGCTTTCCATTCGATAAGCCGTAGATATGTGCATCTTCGACCGAGTCCTGAACGTCGGCCACATCGGAGAGCCGAACCGAAGCGCCATTCTGTGCGTTATAGCCAACAATAATGGGACGGTACTGATCGGCGCGCAGGATCTGGTCATTATCGTTAACATTCCACGAATTCACGCCATTGGCGACTTCGCCTTTCGGCTTGTTGGCATTGGCGGAATTGAGAGCGGTGCGCACCGCCTCCAGGCCGATTCCAAATTTGTTCAACTGATTGGGATTCAATTCCGCGCGCACAGCCGGATTCGCGCCACCACCCACATACACCTGTCCGACACCTGGAACCTGCGCCAGTTTCTGCGAAAGAATGGAATTGGCCTGATCGTAAATGTCCGGCAGCAGCATGCTGTCGGAAGACAATGCCAAGATGAGAATTGGGGCGTCTGCCGGATTTACTTTCCGGTACCAGGGATTGCCGGGCAAATACGAGGGAAGCTGGCTGCGTGCAGCATTGATAGAAGCTTGCACGTCGCGCGCCGCGGCATCGATATTGCGACTTAGATCGAACTGCAACACGATGCCGGTGGAACCCAACTGGCTGCTGGAGGTCATCTGATTGATGCCCGCTATGCGCCCGAATTGCCGTTCCAGTGGCGTTGCAACCGCCGAAGCCATGGTTTCCGGGCTGGCGCCGGGGAGACTCGCCGAAACTTGAATCACGGGGAAGTCCACTTGCGGCAACGGAGCCACTGGCAGAAAGGTGAACGCGAGCGCACCCGACATCAGCAATGCCAGCGTAAGCAGCGAGGTTCCGATCGGGCGTCTAATGAAGGGGGCAGAAATATTCATCGCTAGTCCCCCAAAACGGGTTCCTCAACCGGGTGCCGAAATTTTAGCCGCTGGAATCTTGCAGCGAGGCGGTCAAACCAAAGATAAACGACCGGGGTCGTGTACAACGTGAGCGCCTGGCTGACAATCAATCCGCCGACGATGGTGATGCCCAAAGGATGACGCAATTCCGATCCGGTGCCTCTACCCAGGGCCAGTGGCAACCCACCGAGCAGGGCGGCCATGGTGGTCATCATGATCGGGCGGCAGCGCAACAGACAGGCCTGGAAAATCGCTTCCTCCGGGGGTTTGTGCTCCACGCGCTCGGCTTCGAGTGCGAAGTCGATCATCATGATGGCATTCTTCTTCACGATTCCGATGAGCAGGATGATGCCGATGATCGCAACGACGCCCAGATCATTGCCGGTGATGAGCAGGGCCAGGATTGCGCCCACGCCGGCTGACGGCAGCGTGGACAAAATCGTGATTGGATGAATATAGCTTTCGTAAAGAACACCGAGCACAATGTAGACCGTAACGATCGCGGCGACGATGAGCCACGGTTCACTGGAAAGTGAATTGCGAAATGCTGCCGCCGTCCCCTGAAACGCGGTGTGTACGCTGGCCGGCATGCCGATTTCTTTTTCTGCTTCGTCAATGGCCTTGGTTGCGTCGCCGAGCGATTTTCCAGGAGCCAGATTGAAAGATAACGTCACCACCGGGAACTGGCCTTGGTGATTGACCGCTAGTGAGGTGGTCGATGTATGGATTTGGGTGAATGAAGAAAGCGGTACCTGGGTTCCAGTGTTCGATTTCACATAAAGATCTTTGAAAGATCCTGGATTCTGCTGAAACTGAGGGTCAACCTCCAGCACCACGTGATACTGATTCAGTTGCGTGAAGATGGTTGACACCTGCCGCTGGCCAAATGCGTCGTAGAGGGTATTGTCGATTTGGGCGGGCAAGATTCCGAGACGAGATGCTGTGTCACGATCGATAACAATGTCCGCTTGCAGGGCTCCGGTCTGCTCATCACTGGCGACATCGCGCAATTCCGGCAGGCTTTGTAGCTTGGCAACCAACTGCGATGACAAACTCGACAGCTCGCGCGCGTCAGTATCTTCCATCGTGTATTGGAACTGGGTGCGGCTGACCCGGTCTTCCACGGTCAAATCCTGAACCGGCTGCATGTACAGCGTGATGCCTTCGACTTGTGCAAGTTTGGGCTGCAAGCGCACGATGATGTCGCTTGCGCTTGCCTTGCGCTCGTCGCGAGGCTTCAGGTTGATCTGAATACGACCAGTGTTTGGAGTGAGATTGGTTCCATCCAGTCCAATGAAAGAGGACAGGCTGGCGACATCCGGATCTTGCAGAATGATGCTCGCCAGTTCTTGTTGATGCTGCGCCATAGCACCAAACGACACGCTCTGCGGAGCCTGCGAAACTCCAAGAATGACGCCCGTGTCCTGCACCGGGAAGAAGCCCTTTGGAACGACAACATACAACAGCAACGTCAGGACGAGCGTACCGACGGTAACGAGCAACGTCGTCGTTTGGTGTCTGAGAACAAACTTCAAAGTGCGGCCGTAAAACTCGATGACCCGGGTATAAAAGTCCTCCGACGCCCGATAGAAGCGGCTCTGGTGAGATGGGTCGGTGTGCTTCAGGAGTTTGGCCGACATCATCGGGGTCAACGTAAGCGACACGACTGCGGATACTAGAATTGTGACGGCCAAAGTAACGGCAAACTCGCGGAATAACCGTCCGACGATGTCGCCCATAAAGAGCAGCGGGATCAGCACGGCGATCAACGAGACGGTCAGCGAAATGATGGTGAAGCCGATTTGCCCAGCGCCTTTCAAAGCTGCGTCCAGCGGTGAGTCGCCTTCCTCCAGAAAGCGGGCGATGTTTTCGATCATGACAATGGCGTCATCCACCACAAAGCAGGTCGAGATGGTGAGCGCCATCAGGGTAAGGTTATTCAGGCTGTACCCGAGCAGGTACATCACGCCGAAGGTGCCTACAATCGAGAGCGGCACCGTTACACTGGGGATCGTCGTAGCGGGCAGATTGCGCAGGAACAAGAAGATCACCATGACAACCAGGACGACGGTGAGCATCAACTCGAACTGCACGTCTTTAACCGAGGCCCGAATGGTTTCAGTCCGGTCGGTGAGAATGGAGACGTTCACTGCAGCCGGTAAGCCGGCCTGCAATTGCGGCAGCAGTTTTTTGATTTTGTCCACCACGCTGATGATGTTCGCGCCCGGCTGACGCTGGATGTTCATAATGACCGCAGGGTCCTGGTTCATCCATGCGGCCTGCATTTCGTTCTCGACGCCATCGGTCACGGTGGCAACGTCAGAGAGGCGTACCGGCGAGCCATTTCGGTAAGCGATTACGATCGGGCGATATTGATCGCCTGAGAGTAGCTGGTCATTGGCGCCGATCGTGAACGACTGGCGCGGACCATTCAACGTTCCCTTAGCCTGATCCACGTTCGCGGCTGCCAGTGCGGTACGCACATCTTCCAGGCTTAATCCATACGCGGCGAGAGTTGTCGGATTCGCTTGTATCCGAACCGCTGGTTTTTGACCGCCGCTGATCGAAACCAGACCGACGCCGGTGACTTGAGATATCTTCTGGGCGAGTGCGGTATCAGCCAGATCCTCAACTTTGGAAAGCGGCAAAGATTTCGAGGTGAGAGCTAAAGTCAGAATTGGCGCGTCCGCCGGGTTGACTTTGCTGTAGATCGGCGGGTTAGGAAGGTCGCTGGGAAGATAAGTTTGCGCGGCATTGATGGCTGCTTGGACCTGCTGTTCCTCGACGTCGATGTTCTGATCAAGCCCAAACTGCAGCGTTATGATCGAGCTGCCGAAAGAGCTGGTGGACGTCATCTGCGTCAGGCCGGGAACCTGGCCGAACTGCCGCTCCAAAGGCGCGGTCACCGATGACGCCATCACATCGGGATTCGCACCCGGATAAAACGTCATGACCTGAATGGTTGGGTAGTCGACCTCCGGCAAGGCCGATACCGGGAGCTGCCGGTAGGCCACAATACCCACTAACATGATCGCTACCATCAGCAGCGCCGTCGCTACTGGCCGGAGAATGAAAATGCGCGACGGATTCATTTCGCGGGACTTCCTGATATCGGCCGTTGCGTGGGACGGGTTGCCGAACCGGATGCGGTGACCGGCTGTGCGGCAGGAGTCGCCGGGGTTCGAAGCTGAATCGGGCTACCTTCCTGCAACTTATCCTGCCCATCGGTGATCACAACGTCGCCGGGCGCGACTCCACTCGCAATGTTTGCAAGATTTGCCTGGATGAACGATATAGTGACCGGCTTGATGTCGGCCGTGTGATCGGCCTTCGCGATGAAAACATACGTGCCCTGCGGTCCGCGCTGGATTGCAGCGGCTGGGATGACCGTACTGTTCTTTCGTATCTCCAGCAGCAAATGTGCGTTTACAAATTGATTTGGCCAGAGCGCGTTTTCTTTATTATCAAAGACCGCCTTCAGGCGGCCGGTTCCCGTCGTCTGATCGATCTGATTGTCGATGGTCAACAACTTCCCCGTAGACAGCTTGGTCTGATCATCACGGCTGTAAGCATCGACCTCAAGCGTGCTCTTTCCCATGTGCTGCGCAACTGACGGCAGCTGATCTTCGGGCAGAGTAAATAACACCGCAATGGGCTGAAGCTGGGTAATCACCAGCAAAGGATTGGTATCCGTCGCGTGGACAATGTTTCCGGGATCGACGAGCCGGAGGCCAACACGTCCGCTTATCGGCGAAGTGATATGACAGTAGGTGAGATTCAACTTGGCGTTATCGATGGTTGCCTGATCCGTGCGAACTGCGCCCTCAAGCTGGTCGACCGTCGTGGCCTGGGTATCAACTTGCTGCTGCGACATGGCGCCGGAATTCTGCAGCAAGCCCTTGTAGCGCTCGTAATTCAGCTTGGCATCCCGGAGAGACGCCTGGTCCTTGAATAACGTGGCTTGGGCCTGCTCCAGGGCAACCTCATAAGGGCGTGGATCGATCACCGCCAGAAGTTCGCCCTTGTTCACGAACTGACCTTCTTTGAAATTCACTTGCATGAGTTCGCCGTCCACACGACTTCGAATACTGTCGGTATAAAAGGCGGAAACCGATCCCAAGCCGGTCAAGTAGTAAGGCATATCTTGCTGCTGGGCAGTAGAAACGGACACGGGCACGGGTTGCACCACGTTGGCGCGGGCCCCGCCAGACTTAGGATCTCCGCCGCTGCAGCTGATTAGGACTGTGCAAAAAGCCAAGCTGATCAGCAGAATCGATGGTAGGGCCCATCGCCTTGCCCCCAGCACCCCAGGTTTACCGGTCATGAATGTTCTCTTTTGCAAAAAATTAATGAATAAATAGGAGCCGGACAACTAAACAGCCCTACAATTTGGACGTGTAGTTTGCAACTGTGGTTGCGGAAACTTGCCGCAATTTCGGCGTCACGCCCCTGTAGCAATTCCTTCAGAATCAATCTTATGCTCAAACCCCAACTGCACCCAAGCCTTTACAAACATTTACCCGCATTGACGGCCATTTACCTGGAATGCACCTCTTTGCTACCGCTGGCGCCGAGGCGGTGGCTGACAGGACTGATGGCGGTCGCGTATATTGTTCGATTTGCATCATGCCGGAAGCGAAATCCAAACCTGCCATTATCATCCGCGACCTGCGAAGCTTTGACGACCTGACGCAGGTGGAAGCGGTAGAAAGAGAAGTGTGGGCGCTGTCGGAGCTTGACACGATGCCACTGACGCTCACGATCGCCATGCATGCAGCGGGCAGCATCTGGCTTGGAGCCTTCGAGGGACCGAGACTGGTTGGCTTTGCGTTCGGATTTCTTGGGCTAGAAGGCAATCGACCGAACATCCATTCTCACATGCTGGCGGTGCTTGAGCCCTATCGCAGCGCGGATCTTGGCTACAAACTGAAGCTGGGACAACGTGAACGAGCGTTGGCCATGAGGATTGGTGATTTTCGTATTCTCGAAATCACCTGGACTTTTGATCCGCTGCAAAGCCGTAATGCCCATCTCAACTTCGCAAAACTTGGCGTGATTTCCGACTGTTACAGGATCGACTTTTACGGGCCCGAAACTTCGAGCGTTCTGCACCGCAACGGTACGGATCGGCTCTGGGTGAAATGGCCCATCACCAGCCGCCGCGTCCAGAACCGGATTCAGGGGAAGGACAACCGAACGGAAATGCTGGACACCTTGAAAACGGTCGCACCGTTGATAAGCTTCAATGCCGACGGGCGTCCACATCGAGCGGACTTAGCCGATGCCTTGCAACGCCAGCGGATTGCGATCGAAATTCCCAGCGATATTCTTTCGGTCGAACAAAAAGACTCCGCACTTGCGCGTGAGTGGCGGACCGCAACCCGCTGGGCTTTCACCGAAGCCTTGAAAGCGGGATTTTTTGTGGCGGAGTTCTGCCGAACGGTGCGCGGTCAACAGGGGCCAGGAGTATATCTGCTCGAAAAGGGCAGAGTGGAAGAATACGTCCCGGAACTCGCGACCGAATAACCGTGGATCAAAGTGACACTCCCCGCCAGCCCTGCACCGGTCTAGTATGCTCAAACGATGGTTCCCGTCGCAGATCGGCAAACGATTCGAACCAGCAGCCCTGCTGCAAGTTTCTTCCAGCCAGATCTAATAGCAACCGGAATTGTTGCCGTCGCTTTCCTTCTGCGGATCAAGCTGGCTTCCGAGACGTTCCTGAATGCCGATGAAGCCCTGCATTTCATGGCCGCCAACCAGCCCTCCTGGAAACTCACGTACCAGGCGAGCCTGACGATTTCGCATCCGCCGTTATTGATCTTTTTGCTGCATCTTTGGCGAGGGTTAGGCAACAGCGAACTGATCTTGCGTTTGCCTTCGGTCATCGCTGGTACTGCATTTTGCTGGATGTTTTTCAAATGGCTTTCGCAGTTGTTTGGAAACGAGACAGCATTGGTTGGTCTAATCTTTGCCGGTTTTCTGCCGCCTTTAGTTGCGCTCTCCGTCGAGATAAGACAGTACGCGCTGCTGCTCGTATTGGCCATCTGCGCGCTGCATTCGCTCGAACGGGCGCTGACCGAGAACTCTCGCACGAAAATGCTGCTCAGCTGTGTCTGCTTATGGCTCGCGCTGGGCTCGCACTATTCCGCCGTGATCTTTGCAGCCAGCCTGGGAGTTTATGCGCTAGTAAGAATGGTGAAGCGAATGCCAGCACGCGGCGTGATAGCAGTCTGGACAATCGGACAGGTGGTCGGCCTTGCAGTCTGCTGGATACTCTATCGCTTTTATGTGGCCGCGTTCGGCTCCCGCGCTTTACATAGCTGGATGGACGTCTACCTGCACAATTCCTATTTCGATGCGCGCCAGCACAATGCGTTTGTGTTTGTAGTCGCAAGGACTGCCTCGCTATTCCAGTATCTTTTCGGACAAAACGTCGTTGGCGATTTGATGTTGCTGGTATTCGTAACTGGAGTGGTCCTGGTCCTCAGGCGCACGAAAACACCTAGCGCGCTGCAGATTTCGAGAGCAGAGCTTGCCACTCTGCTGCTGTTGCCATTTGCAATAACTTGCGGCCTCGCGCTGTTGGATATCTATCCATACGGCGGAACAAGGCATTGCGTGTTCCTCGCAATCTTTGCGATCGCCGCCCTCAGTTATGCGTTCTCGAGGGTTCGTGGGTCGCGGCAGTGGCTGGCCATAGCCTCGGTGGGAATCGTCATTTCCTTGTGCTATGTCTTTCCATCGCGCAGGCTGCCGTATATCGCGGGTGCTGATCAGCAGAAGTGGCACATGGCGCAAGCGCTCAGTTTTATCCAAGAACGCATCCCTACGAGAGATCTGTTGTTCGTTGACAACCAAACCCACCTGTTGTTGGGCCACTATCTTTGCCAACAGCGCCCTTTTTTTATTAACGAGTGGGTGGAGGGATTTAACACATTGGAATGTGGAGGACACCGCATCATCGGCACCGATGGCCGTGTGTTCACGTTCACTGCCGCCAATTTCGTTTCGAGTTGGAACGAGATGCGCCAGACATACGGTTTGAAACCGGGCGATTCCGTTTGGATTGTGCAAATGGGATGGCACTGGGAGGATCCGTTTGGGTACGAATTGAAGAGCCGATACGCAGAATTCCACACCCTCCAGATATACTCATTCGGCGGTAACATTGCCGTCTTTCAATTTCCAATCGCAAAAATTCCCGATCGTAGCTGAGTTGCTTTGCAGCGGTTCGTTGCCGTTCTGCATAAGGAATTCTTATAGCGGGCATAACAACGTCGTTGATGCTCCAATCTCCGGTCAAATCTATATTGGAGACGACTTAATATTTCTGTGTAAGGAGTATGGCGCCGCACATGATCGTCAGGCCTGCGTCACTGGCGGACTTAGCGAAACTGACCGACGTTTACAACTACTACGTCGAATACTCTCCCGCCACTTTCGACATTCAACCCTTTACGCCCCAACAGAGGGAGGGATGGTTTCATGACCACTCAGACGGGCATCGCCATCGGTTGCTTGTGGCAGAACAGAAGCCGGGCGAAATCCTGGGCTATGCGGCGAGTGGGCCGTTCCGGAGCAAAGAAGGTTACCAAACGACCGTCGAAGTAACTGTTTATTGCCATCCTGCAGCGACCGGCAAGGGCGTAGGCGCGGCACTGTATCGTGAGCTCTTCGAATTGCTCAAATGCGAGGACGTGCATCGGGCAGTGGCGGGAATCGCGCAGCCCAATGCGGCGTCCAACGCGCTGCATGAACGCTTTGGGTTCGTCATGGTTGGCACGTTCACGGATGTCGGCCGCAAGTTCGGCACATACATCGACGTCCTATGGATGGAAAAAGTCATGCCGCCAAAGCCGCAGGTTGAAATCAGTAAGGAGGCCAGCTAGAGTTTAGTTACCAACCTCCAGCCGGGATGGCGGAATTGGCAGACGCGCACGGCTTAGGACCGTGTGCCGAAAGGCGTGCAGGTTCAAGTCCTGTTCCCGGCACCATGCTTTCCCGTTTTCAGAATCCCCTCAGTGAACCTCCGCGGCCTCGGTGGTTCAAAACAAACCGCAGAGAGCACAGAGGCGGACAAGCAGAGCTACCGCAAAAGCCCCCGCCGGTCCTCAGCCGACAGTTGCAATGGGCTGTGATCCATGGCTTGGCCGTTCTGGGAAGGATGCGACTGCCTAGACGCGCGTAAGGACTTGCGTGTGCAGACCAAACCTCGCGCAAATCCGTGGTCAGATTCGCGAGACCTCCAACATCTGCTTCGGGCTACTGGACCTGGTTGAGTCCCTGGTAAATGGCGAGCCCTGCAATTACAAGAATTAAGGCTCCCGAAGCCGCCCCCAGCCATTTGACGAAGGGAGTGACCTTGTTGAGCTTGGCCATGATCTCTGCCTGCTCCTGTGCCATTCCGGAAGCGGATTCATCCAGGAAAAGCTGATCGTCTTCATGCATCGTGAGAGTGCTGCGATAGATGAGCAGGACGACGAGAACAGCGGTCAGTGCACCCCAGAGAATCAGCGGCCACATCAGCATGGACATCATATGCCACCTCGGTGCTGATCGTTAGATCCTGAGACCCTGGCTATGCTGGTCGTGACCCCACAACCGGCATGGAGGGCCCCACGCACGGATTATAGCTCCAGAATGCAAGAGGAGGATGTTTTTGTTTAGAGCCCGCGACCGCAGGATAAGGAGGGTCATCTAATGTCTAAGCAGCGGTTTGCCAAAGCCTTTGACTGGCTTTGTTATAATAACTAACGATTTCAAGGAGATAACATGGCAACAACAACCACCCCGACCACCCCGGAAGTTCAGCCGAAAGCGGCACCGATTAGCCTGACCCCGAATGCCATCAAAAAGGTGAAAGAGATCATGGCACAACAGGACCCAGTTCCTGCCGGGCTGCGCGTCGGTGTAGTTGGCGGCGGCTGCTCTGGTTTCTCGTATTCGATGAGTTTTGAGAACAACGCCGGCCTGATGGATAAGACGTTCGATATGGACGGATTGAAAGTCTATGTTGACGCGACCTCGGTGATGTATCTGCAGGGTTGCACCGTCGATTATGTCGAGACTCTAGAGGGTGCCGGGTTCAAATTCGACAATCCGAACGTGAAGAGCACGTGCGGCTGCGGATCGTCGTTCAACGTTTAACAAATAAAGTTCCGAGTAGAGGCCCCATCCAGGATGGGGCTTTTCTATTGCTGGGGACCTTGTTCTGGCGGGAACGGAGATTGAAGGCCCTGCGGCTGCGGCTGCGATGGCGCCGGAGACGACATGGCGCCGCCGCCCTGCGATCCAAAAGAAGAGCCTTGGCCGAAAGAAGAGCCCTGCCCGAACGAGGACCCTTGCGTTCCGAAAGGAGAATTCGGCGTGCCGGCCTGACCCTGCACTCCCTGCTGCAGCATGCCCGCTGAGTGCAGTCCCGGTTGGAACGGAGTTGTGATCAAGCCGCCGGTATCCAAGGTCTGGTTGTAGATGAACTGCCACTGGTTGTAATGATCTTTGTTGTTGAAGATGCGAATCGATTTTGCTTTGCTGAGGCTGGCCACTCCGAGAATGGGCCCTCCGCCGAAGACGGTGTTCGACGAGGAACTTCCCTGGTTCGGCTGTCCCGGGATCGTCTGATTTGTGCTGCCAGCATCTGTCCCTTCGCTTTGTTCCGGACCAGATCGGAAG
>JAFAGX010000099.1 GCA_019237515.1 Acidobacteriaceae bacterium | reverse complement strand
TCGCCGATGATAGTCGTCAGCCCGAAAGAGCCCATGCGATCGAAGCTATTGATCACTCCTTCGCCGAAGTGATCGTCGTAAATTCCGTAGCCGCCACGAATTGAGCTTTTTCCCGATTCGCCGAAGATTTTTCCCAACCAGCTTTCTTTTGCAAAGCTTGGCGACCATGCGAAGGCAAAACGCGGAGCTGCATCTTTATAGTCCCAATTCCAGATTGGCGGTTTACCGTTGGCCTGGCCAGAGAGAGAGAAAGTGAACTCGGGCTGGATGCTTTCGCCCATGGTCATTCCCAGAAAGCGATTGTGAAACCATTGGTTGATACCCGGATTCGGCGCCACTTGCGTGCCCGTAGTCTCGTATGGGGGCTGCAACAAGCTGTAACGCAATCCGAATGTGAGCGTCAGGTTGGGCTTCGCGCGCCAGGCATCTTGCGCATACCATTCAATTTCATGCGCCCGGAAATGGCGCGGAACCATGGCGCCTTCGGGTAAGAGCGAGAAATTCTTCGTTTCCTGATAATCTGCGGTGACTTCAGGCACCATGCCGCTCAACGCGGTTGCCGCCAGATCGTACGCCGCTGTGAAGGAACTTGAAACCTCAGGCAGACCGAAGCCGGCGAATTGCGGAGCCCCAGGATCCAAGCTGGTCCCCGTTCCGGAAATTCCGCCAGCAGCCAGCCATGTTGGATTCGACGACCCCGTGATAAAGGATTGCGCGTTGGATTGCCGAAGATTGTTGATGATCCTTAAGTTCGTGCCGAATTGCAGGCTGTGCTTGCCCTTCGTCCAGGTTACATCGTCGACGAAATTGTGTAGCGGAACTTGCACATTGATTGTCGGCGTCTCTCCGACTGGGTTGGAAATTCCCCCTGCATAGAAACCAATGTAGCCTTTCGTTTGCAATCCAGCTTGACCGAGCCCTTCGCGAATGAAACCGTAGCGAAAATTATTGATTAGTGAATTGCTGAGAACGGCCGTGTAGCCGGTCGCTATGCCTTTACCGTTGTTAGTCGAAACCTGATTTGGTGGCTGGCCAGGAAATTGCGCGCCACTTGTCGTCAGGTGGTCGTTCTGCAGATTACCCCGCAGAAACACGTGATGGCTTCCGTTCGGCGTCAGGTTGTAGTCAAGTTTGACGATGTAAGTATCGAGTTTGGCCGGAGTTGGATCGGCAAATGTAAATCCCGAGATATTCAAGTCATCGCCCACTGTGGGATTGTTTGGCAGCGGAAAGCTTTTGAAGACGGCCAGCGCCGCGGGATCAATTCCCGGCCCCTGCGGGCAATTGCCTAGCCCGAAACAATAAGGATCGAGGTTCTTGATGTCGGTCGGGGTATTCGGGGTGAGTTTGAATAGTCCGGAAGAAGGGCAGGTTGCATTGTTCCCGGCGTTGTCGCACTGGTAGGTCAAAATCCCTTGGCGAAAGCTGGCGGTGGGCACAAATCTGGTTACGATGGCAGTTTCATGTGTGCGCTGCCCCTCGTAGGTAGCGAAGAAAAACAGACGGTTCTTGATAATCGGTCCGCCGATCGATCCGCCAAATGTATTACGGACGAGGTGAGGAGGGATATTGGGATTGCCGTCCAGCAGTTCGGAGCGCTCGTTGAACCAGCTGTTCGCCTCGCCAATTTTCGACCGGTTGTATTCGTAGAGAGAACCGTGAAAACGGTTGGTCCCGCTTTTGGTCACCAAAGAAACCTGCGCTCCTGAGGAGCGCCCGGCCTCCGCATTGGAATTGGTAGTCGTGACACGAAATTCTTCCAGCGAATCCAGCGTAGATCGCAAGGCCCCTTGAAAGGCATAGCCTAAGACTGGATCATTATCGTCCAATCCATCAACTGTAATGTCGGTTTGGTCGCTGCGCGCACCGCTCACTGCGCCGCTTCTACTGTCCGCGTCCGCACTAATATCCGAACTGTTGCCGGTATAAAGAACACCAGGCTGAAGGCTTAAGATCGATACCGGATCGCGGCCTTCGAACGGGAGCGTGGTCATTTGTTCGGCGGTAAAGGCATGGCCGATGCTGGCATCTTCGGTGTTCACCAGCGGCGCCTCGCTCATGACCTCTACGTGCTCAGCCACAGCTTGCAAGCGCAGTGTCTGATTTAGTGTGGCGGGGGTGTTCACCAAAAGGCGCACGTTATCCACGCGAACTGTACCGAAGCCGGGCGCGGTTACGCTGAGTGTGTAGGTAGCCGGAGGCACTTCGAGAAATTGATAGAATCCGTGGTCGTCCGTTTTTGTAGTTCGAGAAAAGGCGGTTGCGGAGTTCTCAAGGGTGACATCTGCTCCCGGCACTACAGCGCCTTTCGGATCACTGATGGTCCCACGCAAAGACGTGCTCGAGGTTTGTGACCAACCAACCGCCGCCCATACGATGACAAGCAGCACGCAGACACTTGACCGGACGCCGAGCCTCATACTCCCCCCTCATTGCCCAATGCAGCTTGTTACAGTTGTGACAGGTAAAGACATGCTCGCCTTATAGTGAGTTCCATGAACGGTGTCAAGAATTAAATGCAGAGTAACTCGTCAAGAAGAAGGCTCGGTGAGGCCGACCATGTTTCGCGTAATCGGCAGACGTTACAAGCGTGACAATCAGCTTGACATTATGCATGTTGCTGATTGATGCTGAGACGTTTTTGTGACCGACCGCACCACAAACCGGCCTTCCCTCAATCCTTGGCGCGAACGTATTGCTGGTCTTCCCCCCAAGAAACAGGAACTCATGCGCCCAGTCATTGAGAATCCGCGCAATTTCTTGTTCCTGAGCATTCGGGCTCTGGCGGAGAAGTTGTGCACGGATACGGCGACGCTGTCGCGTGCTATCCGCGTAATGGGGTTTTCTGGGTATCCCGAGTTTCGCCGTTACCTGCACGAACTGACAATGTCGCGTGCTACATCGCTGGATTCCATGCTGGCGAGCGACGGAAGGGATTCTGACATCCCATCTCATGTTCGTGATTCTCTCAATCAGGATCAGAAAAACTTCGTTGCTTTGCGGAACACACTCGATACCCGGCAATTGTCACGACTTGCGCAGCGGGTATGGTCTGCCCGCCGAGTGCTTTTGCTCGGAGGTGATTTGGCGTCCGCGCTTGTCTCTTACCTTGAGCATCACCTGGTCATGCTGGGTCTTCCAGTTTTTTCTGCGACCAGTCCGGGGAGAGTAGTGCATCTGATACGCACCGCGGGAAAGAAGGATTTGGTTTTTGCAATGAGCTTTCATCGTTCACTGCGCCAAACTGTCGATGGAATGCGCCATGCGAAGAGCAAGGGAGCGTATGCGGTTGGGATTACTGATACATTCGTTTCACCGATTGCACGGTTTGCGGACGAGTGCTTCATCGCTTCCGTCGAGACATGCCATTTCGGGGATTCCTATGTCGCGCCGATGGCTTTGTTGAACGTAATCTTGGTGGCTTGCGCCAATTACCGGCGTAAACGTGTGTTGGAGCTAGCCCGTGATGCCGCACAAGAGCAGCAGCATGGCTTCCGCTGGTACGCAGATTAATCCTGCCGCCGAAGCGACTGTAAAAATCTTTATGAGAATTGAGAATATCGAACTGCGAGAGCTCAGAATGCGGCTCAAGGCGCCTTTTGAAACCAGCTCGGAAGTGACCTGGGACAGGCGGATTTTGTTGGTCGACGTCGGAGTGGACGGGCTTCACGGGTGGGCTGAGATAACCGCCGCGGAAGATCCTTATTACAACAGTGAAACTACAGAAACCGCATGGCACATGATGAAGGATTTCATCGTCCCTTCAGTTCTCGGCAAAGATGTCGAGCGCGCGGCAGACATCGCCGACTTGCTGCAGCCAATTCGTGGTCATGAAATGGCCAAAGCTGGCATCGAAAACGCGATCTGGGATATCGAAGCGCAACAGAAAAATCTGCCACTGCCGAAGTTGCTGGGCGGAACTCGCGACGAGATCCCCTGCGGCGTCTCCATCGGAATTCAGGACAGTATCCCGACACTCCTCACCAAGATCGAAAGCGAACTCCTTGCGGGCTATCAGCGGATCAAACTGAAGATAAAACCTGGGAAAGACATTCTGGTTGTTGCCGCGGTTCGAGAGCGTTATTCGAAAATCCAGCTGATGGTTGATGCCAACTCGGCGTATCGGCTTGAAGATCTGGAAACTTTAAAGGCTTTTGATGGGCATGATCTGATGATGATTGAGCAGCCGCTGGCGTGGGATGACATTTATCAGCATTCCCGATTGCAGGCTCATTTGCGAACCCCGATTTGTCTGGACGAGTGCATTCATAACGCGTCCCACGCCGAAGCCGCCATCAAGCTTGGCGCTTGCCGGATCATTAATATCAAGCTAGGACGGGTCGGAGGACACAGCCAGGCGAAGCGAGTCCACGATACATGTTTTCGCGCTTCCATTCCCGTATGGTGTGGGGGCATGCTGGAATCCGGTATCGGCCGCGCTCACAACATTGCGATGGCCACGCTGCCAGGCTTCGTACTGCCGGGAGACGTGTCGGCCAGTCAACGCTACTGGCACGAAGACATCATCGAGCCAGAAGTGGAAGTCAGTCCCAACGGAACCATTCGCGTACGCGAAGCGCCAGGCCTTGGCTATAGCGTCCGCGAGAAAAAAGTTCAAGAGCTCACATTTCGGCATGAGCGCTGGGTTGCCTGACCAGTCAGGTCTGTGCTTATGTGTGTGGATTCGCTGGATTGAATCATTCGCCAATATGCACGCAAGTTCTGTGACCAAACACGAGAGCGCCGGACATCTGAAGGCGAACGCGCTTTCTGTGATTGACGGTATCGTCCTGGGCTTGGCCAGTTCTGCTCCCGCGCAGACGATGGCAGTGGCGCTGCCCGCCCTTGTGATCGCAGTCAACTACACCGCCATGCTGCCGATCATTTGCGCGTTTGTACCCATGCTCGGCATCGCCTTGGGTTATCAGCGTTTGAACCGCTGGGACCAGAGCTCCGGGGCAACTTATACGTGGGTCTCCAAGGCTCTACATCCTTATTTGGGGTTCGTCGCGGGATGGATGATTCTGCTCTATTACACTCTCGGTACGACGAGTACTACCGTCCCTGCAGGAACCTATACGTTACAGTTGCTGGTGCCACGCTTGGCGAATAACAAGCTGGCAGTCGTGGCTGTGGGCAGCCTTTGGAATGTGCTGGTCACAATCCTGCTACTTGGAAAGATTGAACTCGCCGCACGCTTTCAGCGGGCGTTAGCAATCCTCGAGTACGCAGTTCTCTTTACCTTCGTCTCGCTGGGGATAAGAGCATTACTCTTGCATCAGACCGCCACGCCGGTGACACCCGCTTGGTTTAGCTTCTCGGCAGCAGGGGGCATGAAGGGGTTTGTGGCGGGGATGCTGATCGCTGTGTTCATGTATTCGGGCTGGGACGCCGCGATTTACGTGAACGAAGAGACTTCAAACAAGGAATCCAATCCAGGCCGTGCAGCCATTGCAAGCGTCATCATTTTGCTCTTTGTGTACTGCTCTATTACCTTCGCCTACCAAGCGATCCTTCCGCGCGCGGAACTGCAAGGTTCAGCGGGCAATGCGCTGGCGGTTATTGCCGCCCGGCTGTGGCCACGGCGAGGCTCAATGTTGATGAGCCTGGTGGTTTTGCTCGGTACAGTGGCATGTTTGCAGGTGGCCATCGTTTCATCGTCCAGGCTTGGGTTGGCAATGGCTGAGGATCGGGTGATGCCTGCATTTTTCAGAATGGTTCATCCCAAGAGCGGCAGCCCATGGGCAGTAACTTTGTTCATGGGCGCCTTGAACCTCGTGTTCCTCGGGCTGACCGTGTTCGAGGCAGGAGGCACTCGCGAGGTGCTCTCAAACATCGCCGGAGCGCTCGGTATCATTGCTTCTCTTTTTTATGCACTCACAGCAGTTGCCGCGGTCTGGCAGTATCGGCATGTTTTGCTGCACAATCCCGGTAACTTTGTTCTCGGAGGACTGCTGCCGGCATTTGGCGCAGGTTGCCTGCTTGCGGTTGTGGTAGAAGCGGTTGTGAGCCGTGCGGTCTCGCCTGCGGTTTTGTGGGCGGGCCTCGGCGCTACGGCTTTGGCCCTGCCGATTGCCATTGCGATCCACTGGATCGGCAAAGTCCCATTTCTCGCGGCATCGCGGCAAATTGCATCGCCCGATTATGACGCATGAGAAAATCCGGTCCAACGGGAAGAACCAATTGAAAGAACAATCAGCAACTCAGGTTGTGAAGGGCACGACACAGTCAGAGCGTCTGTTCGCGCAGGCCGAAGAGGTGATAGCTAGTGGTGTCAATAGCACCGCTCGCATGCCCCGCTCGGGCTGGTCTCCCTATCCTTTGTTCGTCCAGCATGGAAAAGGATCCCGGCTGTTTGATGTGGATGGCAACGAGTTCATCGACTACTTACTTGGATTGGGACCAATGCTGCTCGGCCATCGGCCTGAGTCCGTAACTCAGGCGGTCATTGATTTCATTATGAAGCGGGGTACAGTTTTCGCTTTGCCTGTTGCCGATGAGATCGCTCTCGCGCAGAAAATTATCAACGCAGTGCCCAGCGTCGAGCAGGTGCATTTGGCAAATACTGGCACCGAAGCAGTTCTGTACGCCCTTCGGCTAGCGCGCACATTTACCGGACGCAACAAAGTAGTCCGTTTTGAAGGGATGTATCACGGTTTTTCGGATAGCGTGTATTGGAGCAAGCATCCTCCGATTGAGCAGGCAGGGTCTGCGTTGCAGCCGATTCCTGTCCCCCAAGGACCGGGAATGCCGGAAGGACTCGACGCTTCGCTCATCATCCTGCAATGGAATGACAGCGAGATGTTGGAGCGGACAATTAGAGCGCAGGGAGATCAGATTGCGGCGGTTATAACCGAACCGATTATGTGCAACACAGGTTGTATTCTGCCGGAGCCCGGTTATCTGGAGCTGATGCGTGAATTGACTCGGCAAAGTGGCATCGTGCTTGTCTTTGATGAAGTAATTACCGGATTCCGCATCTTCCTCGGAGGAGCACAGCAGCATTACGGCATTATTCCTGATTTAACCGTCATGGCGAAAGGATTTGGCGGCGGATTTCCCGTGGCTGCAGTCGGCGGCAAGAAGGAAATCATGCAACTGGTGGCTGACGGTGTTGTCTCAATGGCTGGAACATATAGTGGCAACGGCATCGCGGTAAGCGCAGCTAATGCTACCCTCGATTTCCTAGCGCAGCCCGGGATTTACCAACAATTGTTCCACAGGAGTGAAGCCCTCATGCGAGGTATTAGTGAGCGCCTCCTGGCCGCGGGCTTTCCGAACGAAGTCGTTGGGCTTGGGCCGGTTTTTCAGGTTTGGTTCACCGACTCTCATATCCGTAATTACCGCGACGCCGTTCATCATGCGCGTAAAGATCTCTTCCGCATCTGGTGGGAAGAAATGATGAGACAAGGTGTGCTTTTCCATCCTGATGCGTTTGAAAATTTGTTTGTTTCCTTTGCGCACACGGAACAGGACATCGAACTCACGCTGGAAGCAGTAGATCGAGCAATCCCAGCAATGCGGCGCAGGGTGAGCTAGGTTTGCTGTCAGTCGACGACTATACATCTAAGGACAAACGTGAACCGGAGTTGCGTACTTGGGATTGACCTCGGAACATCCGCGCTCAAACTGATGGCCGTTTCCCCGGAAGGCCGAACGGTTGCCAGTGCGCGTGAGCCCTACGAAACGATCACGAATTGCGAAGGCCAAGCTGAACAGAGATGTGCAGACTGGCTCAAAGCGCTGTCACGCGCTGCATCGAAGGTCCACTCCCGCGGCAAATTGCGAGTCGAGGCCATCGGCATTACCGGACAGATGCCCACGCTTGTTGTGCTGAACGGAACAAAGCCGTGTGGCCGTGCGATCACATGGCAGGACAGTCGCGCAGATAGCTGGACAAGTGAGCGAGTCAACAAAGAACTTCGTGAAGACATCTATCGCCGGACTGGTGTCATCATGGACGGCCGCTATCTAGCTCCTATGTTTGGTTTTCACTGCGCGCTGCGGCCCAGCAGGTTTTTGTCGGCCAAAGACTTTTTATTTCTCGCCCTGACTGGAGTATTTGCTACCGACCCATCGACTGCTTCTGGCTATGGTTTGTACAACCTGAAATCGAAATCCTGGGACGCCGAGCTTTGCAGCTTTTGGAAAATTCCAGTCGAACAACTTCCTTCTATTATGAGTTCCTTGTGTTCGGCGCCGCTCAGCACAGCGGGCAGCAAGATGGTGAGTTGCGCACCCGGGATTCCTGTTTTTGTCGGCTGCGCCGATTCTGTCGCCGGGGTTTATGCACTCAGCGGGAATGCACCACAAAAAGATACAGTGCACATTGTGACGGGTTCGAGTACGGTCATCATCAAATGCGATTCCCAACCTCATTGGGATGCATACGGTCGCTACCTTGTAACTCCACTTGTAGGTGAGCGCAGTTACGGGCGTGAGGCAGATCTATTGGCTAGCGGATCAGCGCGCGAATGGGCGCAAAATCTCTTTGCTGTCAACAACAACAACCGGCGCTCTTTCTGGCATTCCGCTTACGAGATTAGTGCCGGCGCCGAAGGGCTTCTTTTCGCTCCATATCTAGCTGGCGGTGAACAAGGCGTGATATGGAATCCGCGTTTAAAGGCTGCGCTCATCGGATTAACGTGCGCTCATGGACCGGCACACATTGCTCGCGCTTTGATTGAGGGCATGTCATTTGAGATCCGTCGGTGCATCGAGGCGTTCGAAGACAGACCAATCACCTCGGTCCGAACTACTGGATGGATTACACAAAACATACCGGAGCTGCAGATCCTCACAGATATTCTTGGCAAGCCCGTTCATGCAGTGAAACTGGAATCTGCATCAGCCATGGGAGCGGCGCTGCTGACAAACACAATCGATTTCAGAACCTACTTGACGAACACAAAAACCTTCGATCTTGAGTCGACAAAATACAACAATCGCTACAACGAAGTGTATGCACGGTATGTGGCGGAGTTCTCCGCAAAGGATCCATCGCAAGGAAAACCTTGTTAGTGGAAGAGCGCTCCGCTACTCTGAATCGCGGGCACGCTGCACCACTTCCCAGCTGACTGCTGTTACGCTGGGCTCCAAGCTCAACCTACTAACAAACTGCTCCAAGGTACCGTCTTGCCGACCTGAGCTCAGCAGTTCAGCCCGGACTTCCACGATTCCTGTTTGGTCTACATCCTCGCTTGTAAGTGCCCGCAAGACGAGGGGTGTGCCAGCAGTCATGCCGACCAATAGACTTCTCAGGTGAGCTTCATCGTTAGATCGCCCTCTGAAGCGGAACAGATATTCCATCTCCGATCCGGTCTCCGCCAGAAGTGATACTTCGGTTCGCTCAAGTTTACGAGCTACAGGTCGCAGCGCAATGTTTGCAAAAAGCACAAACAAGGCAAAGACTGCCGCTTCCCTAGAAAAGCCCATGCCGCAAAGTGCCCCGACTGCCGCCGAACACCACATGGTTGCAGCAGTGTTCAAGCCTCGAATCGACAAACCCTCACGAAGAATGACGCCTGCGCCAAGAAATCCGATGCCGGAGACCACCTGAGCTGCAATTCTTATCGAGTCTCCGCCGGAGGTCATTTGCCCGATCATGACGAATCCGGTTGCACCTACAGCGACCAGCGTATTCGTGCGCAGACCCGCAGTGCGATTCCGCCACTGTCGTTCAGCCCCGATCACTGCCCCTAGGGCAAACGACTCGAGCATAAACAGCGTAAACTGAACGAAGTTGGTGTGGGCATGCAGCATCGAGCAACCTGCATTTTCCTTTCAGTAACGATTGCCGAGACCAGAAATCATACAGCGCTGCAGGGTCCCTCCACATGCGTACAGCAGAAGCAGGCGGGTTCACCCCGTTGTCACTAATCACGGTTTTTCTGTGATATCTTTCCCTCCGCAACCAAAATTGTCTTTGCGGGAGTGCGTCATGCGAAAAATTCTTTCTCTCATTGTTTTGTTCGTTTTTTCCTTCGCTGTCTCCGGCCGCGCCCAGCAGGAAAAACCGCCCAAGGCCGCAGCCAGTCCTTCCAAAGCTGTGCTTGGCTCCTGGAACGACATCGGCCACAAGCTCATCACAATGGCCGAGGATTTTCCTGAAGACAAATACGACTACAAAGCTACTCCCGCCGAGCGCACTTTCGCGGAAAATCTTTTGCACGTTGCTGGCGTGAACTATTACTTCACTAATGCCGTGCGTGGAGAAAAACCTCCTGCCGGAGAAAACCCCCCGCGCTCGCAATACAAAACCAAGGCCGATGTCGTCACGTTCGTGAAAAAATCGTTCGCTGACGGTGCCGCGGCGATCGAAGCCAGAGGCGATAACGGTATGAGCGAAGTCGTCGTCGATCCCTACAGCAATGATCAGACACGCATTTCCGACTATGCTTACGGATTCATCGAACATTCCGGTGAGCACTACGGTCAGCTCGTGGTGTATTACCGGCTCAACAATATCGTTCCGCCCGAATCGCGCCCGCGCAAGTAGCGCTATTCTCAATTGACGCTATCAGGCGTGGGTGTTGAAAAAGTCACTGAGATTAGCAGGTGAGATTTAGCGAAAGCGTGTTAGAACCTCGACATGCTGCGCTGGATTTCGATCCTCGGAGGCCTGCTGATCATGATGGGGCACCACGCCCGCTCAGAAGCTTTGTTCTATTATTTCCGCCTGGACGATCACATTCCCGAAAACCATTTGCTGCGGCTGATCGACAAGCACGTCAGTTTTGAGTTTGTGCGAAAGCAGTTGAAAGACAGCTACAGTGAGACGGGGCGGCCCTCGATTGATCCCGAGTTGTTGCTGCGCATTCTGCTGATCGGCTATCTCTACGGCATCACGATCGAGCGCAAGCTGGTGGAAGAGTTGCGCATGCACCTGGCGTGGCGTTGGTTCACCGGCCTCAGCTTCGATCAGGAGATTCCGCATCACTCA
>JAFAGX010000278.1 GCA_019237515.1 Acidobacteriaceae bacterium | reverse complement strand
TGCATAGATGCTTCATTGACGCGGACAATGCTCTTCCCCGCTGCTGGCACATATTTCTTCAGGAAGTGATTGACCAGGAGAGGAATGTCTTCTCGCCGGTTACGCAGCGGCGGCACCGTAATCGGAATCACATTCAAGCGGTAATAGAGATCCTCGCGAAAGGTGTGCTCGGCGACTTGTTTATCGAGGTCCCGATTCGTGGCGGCAATTACGCGCACATCAATGGCAATTTCGTCAGTTCCACCAACCGGGCGCACGCAACGCTCCTGCAGGACCCGAAGCAGCTTGACTTGCATGGTCAATGCCATTTCGGCGATTTCATCGAGGAAGATCGTGCCCTGATCAGCGACTTCGAATAGCCCCCGCTTGTTCTGGTTCGCCCCGGTGAAAGCGCCTTTCATGTAGCCGAACAATTCGCTTTCCAGCAATGTTTCGGGAAAAGCTCCGCAGTTGATGGATACAAATGGCTCGCCGGCCCGAGGAGAACACGCATGCACCGCGCGAGCCACGAGTTCTTTGCCGGTTCCGCTTTCGCCATAGATCAGTACCGTACTTTGCGTCGATGCCACCGTGCGGATGGTTTGCTTGAGAGCTTCCATGGCCGCGCTGACGCCCACAATATTGTCCAGAGAGTTGCGACTGGCGGCATCGCGTTTAAATGCGAAGTTCTGGCGATGCAGGGCGATCTTCTCCAGCGCCCGCTTGATGGCAAGCTTAATTTCGTCGACCAGCCCAGGAGACTTGCTGATGTAGTCGGTCGCACCGCCGGCTTTAACCGCCTCGACGGCTGCTTCATAATCGTCGACAGCGGTAATGAGGATCACCGCAGAATCCGGTGATACTTGATGAGCATGCCTTAACACTTCAATGCCATTGGTGCGTGGCATTTTTATGTCAGTAATCACCACGTCGTACAAAGCGCCGTCGAGTTTGCGTTTCGCCAAGTCACCGGAATTGACGGTCTCGACTTTGTGGCCTTCGCGCCTTAAGGCGATGTCCAGCATTTCACAGATAGAGCGCTCGTCGTCGCAGATAAGAACATTAGCCACGCGGCCCTCCACTTGAAACTGCCGTAGCTGATTTCACCAGCGTAAGCCCGGACGAGCGGTCACCTGTCGTGGCGGAATCTTGGGCAGCGCCCAAACGGCTGAGGCGCAACACGAAAACGCAACCCTGTCCCGGCTTGGAACGCGCCCACACCTTGCCTTCGTGCGCCTGGACGATTTGATACACAATCGCCAGCCCTAGACCGGTGCCTCCTTCAAACTGTGATTGGAACGGCTCGAAAACCTTTTCGATCAACTGCGGACTCATGCCGGGGCCAGTATCGGCGAAGCTCATTTCCCAGCTATTTCCGCTGGGCTCAACAGATGCGGTCAGAGTTCCACCATTCGGCATGGCGCGAACCGCATTTTCACAGAAGTTCCAGAACACCTGCTTGATCTTGTCGCCATCCGCAAGGCTCCAGGCCTCGGGAACTTTGAATCGGCGTTCTACGCGAATTGCTCGTTGTTCGGCTTCTACACGATGTTCCAGAAGTGTCAGCGTGTCTTCCAGCAAAGGCAGCAGGTTTACTTTATGAAACTGATATTGCCGGCCGCGCGAATAAGCGAGGAAATCCGTGATGATGCCGTTGAGCCGCTCCGACTCCCGCGTCACGATCTGCAGCAACTGCCGATGTTCGTCGCTCAGATCGGGTATACCAGTGAGAAGATGAACGGCTCCGGCGATGGAAGTCAGAGGATTGCGAATCTCGTGGGCGATCGCGGCCGCCAGTCTACCCACGGCAGCTAAACGATCTTGCATGCGGATTTCGCGTTCCAGCCGGCGGACCTCGGTGAGATCGTCGAACGTGTACACGTACCCCAAGGTGTTGCGCTCAGGCACAGACAGCGCCGAAACCAATACCCGAAAAGTTTTGCGGAAACCGTTCGGCAAGACCAGGCGCACTTCAGCGTGTGCCCGGTCACGATCTACCTGCGGCAGCGGATCCAGGAAAAGCCGTTGAATGGGTTTCCCGATCAAGTCAACTTGCGATGCTTCCAACAGCTTCTCTGCGGCGGAGTTCACGAAGCTTACGTGCCCATCCAAGCCGGTAGTAATCAATCCTTCCGTGATGGATTGGATGATGTTTTCGTGAAGCGCCTGCAAATCCTCCAGGGCGTCGCTGGTGTCCTCCAACTCCACGTGAACCTCGCGGAGCTTGCTGACCAACAGCCCGGCCAGATAAGCCACCGCCAGATACCCGAACAGGTTGATCAGGATGATGGCTTGCAGGGCCTTCAACTCCAGGTGCACCGTCGAATAAGCCGGAATAACCGCGAAGTAAGTCAGTTCCAGGACAGCTCCGTACAGAATGAAAGCCAGGGCTGCCGTGAGATAGGCCCATACTCTCGGCAGCAGAATGCAAGCCACAATAATGACCAGCGGATAAAGAAAATTGAAAGAGCTGTCAACACCGCCGGTTACATAAACCATCAGGCTCACGAGCACCATGTCCGTGAGCACTTGCAACAGTGACTGGACTCGATATTCCTGCCAGAAGGACAGCAGCAGAGCGTAGAAGACAGAGATCGTGTACCACAGCAGGATAACGGTGATAAAAAGGCGCAAAGGAAAGGTGGCAGGCGTCAGTTGCGCAATCGCCAACTGCAATCCCAAGAGAGATGTCAGGATAAGGATACGAACCTTAACCAACCACGCCAGCCATTGCCGCTCATCGAAAATGGATTGCATTTTTCAGTAGCTAGTAGCTGGTAGCTGGCTAGGGCGGCAGCGCGACATGCTAGCTACTAGCCCCTAGCTACCAGCTACTCTTTCGTTAGCCGGCCAGTTTGGCGATCATCGAGAACAACGGCATGTACAACGAGATCACGATGCCGCCGATCATGATGCCCAGCAAACCGATGATCACCGGTTCGAGTAGGGCGAGCATGTCTTTGGTCGATGCGTCGACTTCATCCTCGTAGAAATCGGCGATTTTCTGCAGCATGGAATCCATCGCGCCAGTCGCTTCCCCGACGCCGATCATCTGCGTCACCATGTTGGGGAATACACCACTCTCGCGCAGTGGATCGACGATTGTGCGGCCTTCTTCGATGGCTTTTCGCACTTTCATCAACGCTTCTTCCAACACTTTATTGCCGCTGGTACGAGCGGTAATGGCCAAACCTTCAAGAATAGGAACACCGGAAGTGATCAGTGTGCCCAACGTTCGGGTGAAGCGCGCCACCGCAATTTTTCGCATAAGGATCCCGATGATAGGCATCTGCAAAAGCGCATAGTCCATGTAATAGGCGGCCTGGGGATTTTTGCGCATTTGCCTCAAACCGAAAATTAAGCCGCCAATACCCACGATGAAGAACCACCAGAACTGACCGATAAAGGCGCTCAGTCCAATGACGATTCGGGTCGGTAGAGGCAGAGCCACGTTGAGACCGGCGAAGAGATTGGCAAAGATTGGCACCACCCACTTCAGCAGCGCGCCCACGATCAGGAACGCCAGACTTACGACCGACACGGGGTAAATCAGGGCCGATTTCACCGCTGCTTTCAGCTTCACCGCCTTCTCAACGTAAATTGCCAGACGTTGCAGAATGATGTCGAGAATACCGCCGGTTTCGCCGGCCTCGATCATGTTGGTCGTGAGGTCATCGAAGACTTTCGGAAACTGCCGCATGGCATTGGCGAGGGTTGATCCGCCTTCTACGGTGGTCCGCACGCCGGTGAGGGTCTTCTGAAAGGATTGGTTCTCCTGATTCGCTGCCAGGATTTCCAGGCATTGAACCAGCGGCAAGCCGGCGTCGATCATGACCGAGAACTGCCGGAAGAAAATGGCGATTTCCTTAACTTTGACTTTGCCCGAGCCGAATGTGGGCAGCGCGAACTCTTTGCCTTTCTCTCGGATGGCTCCGGGTGTAATCCGTTCGCGGCGCAACTGTGCCGCCAGGGCTTGCTTGTTGGCCGCGGCGCGTTCGCCGTTAACCTTCTCGCCGGCGTCGGTTTTTCCTGAAAATGTGAAAACTGGCATGTGACCCTCTCTTTAGTGCTTACATGTGTTCACGCCAGGCTGATTTCTGGTGTCAACACCTCAAAAGTTACGTTGCCGCTCAGTGCTTTCCTGGCGCCGCTCCCTTGGCCATGGCCCCGGATTGAGAACGTCCCAACAGGCTCGCACCGCGGTTGATCATCTCGTTCAATTCATCCTGGTTGCTGGAACGCGACAATGCCATTTCCAATGTGATCTGCTTTTGGAAATAAGCTGTCGCCAAAGACTGGTTGAACGTCTGCATTCCGAATTTGTCTTGGCCGGACTGCATCGACGAATAAATCTGGTGAATCTTGTCCTCGCGGATCAGGTTGCGGACCGCGGCATTCGGTACCAGAACTTCCATCACCATGACCCGTCCTTTGCCATCGGCGCGCGGCAGCAGAGCTTGACACATGATGCCTTCGAGCACCAGCGACAGCTGTGCGCGAATCTGCGGCTGTTGGTGCGCCGGGAACACGTCGATGATGCGGTTGATGGTGGAAGATGCCGAGTTCGTGTGCAATGTGCCGAAGGTGAGGTGGCCGGTTTCCGCGATGCGCAATGCCGACTCGATCGTTTCCAGGTCACGCATTTCGCCGATGAGCACCACGTCCGGGTCCTCGCGAAGCGCAGCGCGCAATGCGTCGGCAAAGCTCTTGGTATCGGCGTGCAATTCGCGCTGATTCACCACGCAATTCTTGTTCATGTGCACGAATTCGATCGGGTCTTCGATCGTGAGAATGTGGTCATGGCGCTCAGTGTTGATCTTGTCGATCATCGCAGCCAGGGTTGTGGACTTGCCCGATCCTGTGGGACCGGTGACCAGCACCAGGCCACGCGGCTTGTCACACATCTTGGTTACGACCGGCGGAAGCCCCAGTTGCGCAAACGACTTGATCTCGAAAGGAATGAGGCGGAACACTGCCGAGGTGGCGCCGCGCTGGTTGAAGACGTTTGCACGGAAGCGAGCCAAGCCCTTCAGTCCGAATGAAAAGTCCAGTTCGAGGTTTTCTTCGAAGCGATGCTTCTGCGAATCCGTCATGACGCTGTAAGCCAGCTGCTTGGTTTCGGCGGGCGTCAACTGCGGCAGGTCCAAAGGCACGAGATGCCCGTGCACTCGAATCTGTGGTGGTGAATTCGTTGTGATGTGAAGATCGCTGCCTCCGGTCTCCAGCATTCGTTTCAACAGATCGCTTAACGAGAGCGCCATATCCTTCCTTTCCCTCTTTCAAAATTCCTGCTAAACCGCCGTCTTGTGCTCAGTTGACAGTCTCGCGGGCCACTTCCTCCAGCGTTGTGATTCCAGCCGCAACCTTGATCAAACCGCTACGGCGGAGCGTAATCATGCCGCGTTCAATTGCTTTTTTCTTCAGTTCGACCGCGGAAGCGCCGACCAGTACGAGTTCCTTGATTTCGTCGTCGACTTCCATAACTTCATAGAGACCCGCACGCCCCTTGTAGCCGGTGTTGTTGCACGTGGCGCAACCTTTGCCCTTTTGGATCTTGACGGTCTTTGCCTCTTCGGGCGTGAAACCCTCGTCAATAAGGGCGGGCACGGGGACATCGACGGTCTCTGTGCAGTCCTTGCAGATCCGTCGAACCAGTCGTTGAGCACAGATCAGGTGCACCGATGTGGCCACCAGGAACGGTTCGATACCCATGTTCATGAGCCGGGTAATGGTTTCCGGCGCACCGTTGGTATGCAGAGTCGACAGCACCAGGTGACCGGTAAGGGCCGCCTTGATCGCAATCTCAGCGGTCTCAAAATCGCGGATTTCGCCGACCAGAATGATGTTCGGGTCTTGCCGCAAGAAAGCTCGCAGCGCAGCCGCGAAGTTCAACCCGATCTGCTCTTTCATCTGCACCTGGTTGACCCCTGCCAACTGAAATTCCACCGGGTCTTCGGCAGTCATGATGTTGGTGTCGGGCTGATTCAGACGAGAAATTGACGAGTAAAGCGTGTTGGTTTTTCCGGATCCCGTGGGTCCAGTTACCAGCACCATGCCGTAAGGCTTCAGAATCGCTTTTTCAAACTTGGTGAGCGATTCGGGCTCAAAGCCCAGCTTGGTCATGTCCAGCCGTAGGTTCTCTTTATCGAGCAACCGGAGCACGATTTTCTCGCCCCACAACGTGGGCAGCGTGCTGACACGAAAATCGAGCTGCTTCTTGCGTCCGCCAATATTCATCTTCAGCATGATGCGGCCGTCTTGCGGCAGGCGCTTTTCGCTGATGTCGAGCTTCGACATGATCTTTAATCGCGACGTAATAGCGTCCTTCAACTTGATGGGCGGCGTCATGATTCCTTGCAGCACCCCGTCAATGCGGAAGCGGACGCGGAATTCTTTTTCGTAAGGCTCAAGATGGATATCGCTGGCGCCGCGTTTCACGGCGTCGCTCAAGATGAGGTTGACCAACTTCACGATTGGAGCTTCGTCGGCGGCACGCTCCAGGTCAGCCAGACCCATTTCTTGCTGTTCGGACTGAAGTTCGACGTCATTCTCATCCATCTCCGACATCGACATCATGACCGTCTCGAGGTTTTCTTCCTCTTTGGTCGTGCCGTAGGCCTT
>JAFAGX010000574.1 GCA_019237515.1 Acidobacteriaceae bacterium | reverse complement strand
GCAGCACAGGCCCCGCACAACGAAGTTGTCATAAGGAATGCTGTGGTCATGACCGTGACACACGGCAGTATTTCGAATGGCAGCGTTTACATCAAAGATGGCAAGATCGCGGCAGTCGGCAAAGATGTTAGCGTTCCCGCTGGCGCTACCGTCGTCGATGCAGGCGGAAAGTTTCTGACCCCGGGCCTGATCGATTCCCACTCTCACATTGCGCTTGACGACGACGTGAATGAGGCGACCAGCCCCATTACTCCGCAGATGATGATGATTGACGCATTCGATTATCAGGACAAGGCCATTTACCGCGTTTTGGCCGGGGGCGTTACCACCTCGTTGCTGCTGCATGGCTCCGCGAACATGATTGGCGGACAAGCTGTCGTAATCAAACACAAGTACGGATTGAATCGTGACGCCATGCTGTTTCCGGGAGCGCCACAGTCGATCAAGTTCGCGAGCGGAGAAAATCCCAAGCGCGTATATGGTAGCCGTGATCAGCTTCCTTCGACGCGTATGGGGAACTTCGAAGTCCAGCGCGAGGCGCTTGTAGCAGCGCAGGACTACATGCGCGAGTGGGATGACTACAACGCCAAGGTGAAGCGAGGTGATAAAGACGCAACACCACCCAAACACGATCTCAAACTAGATGCTCTGTCCGACGTATTACGGGGAAAGTTGCTGGTGCAAATTCACTGCTATCGCGCCGACGAATTACTGACTGAGATGGCCATGGCAAAAGAATTCGGCTACAAGCTGCGGGCTTTCCATCATGCGCTCGAAGCCTACAAAGTTGCGGATCAACTCGCAGCCAACGGGATCGGTATTGCGACCTTCTCGGACTGGTGGGGCTACAAACAAGAAGCCTGGGATGCGATTCCATGGAATGCCGTAATGTGCATGCGAAAAGGAGTTCGGGTTGCGATCAAAAGTGACTCGGACGATTTCGCAAGGCGCTTGAACCAGGAAGCCGGAAAAACAATGCATTACGGCGGCGCAACCGAGGATGAAGCGCTGAAGATGATTACGCTCAACGCCGCCTGGATTATCGGCGTGGATGACCGGGTCGGATCGATCGATGTGGGCAAAGATGCTGACCTGGTGATTTGGGACGGTTATCCGCTTTCCAGTTCTGCCGTGCCGAGCAAAGTCTTCATTGACGGCGACGTTTATTTCGACCGCTCCCTTCCAGGGTTCGGAATGCCGCATTACAGGGAGGGAGAATGAAAACGAGCGTCCTGCGTCGTACGTCCTGCGTCGTGGGCTTGTTAAGCATGACGTTCCTGAGTGCAACTGCCCAGCCAAAGCCGATCGTTCTACGTGGAGGAAAGCTGCTGACCGTATCGCATGGCGTGATCGAGCACGGTGTGCTGGTGATGGAGAATGGGAAAATCACAGCGGTCGGTGCGGAGGGCTCGGCGGCTCTCCCCAAAAACGCGCGTGTGATCGATGTTAAAGGAATGACGATTTACCCCGGATTGATCGATTCGGAAACAAACCTGGGTTTGACGGAGATCTCGGCGGAGGACATGACGAACGATCTGGTCGAACTCAGCGAAGAAATCATGCCGCACATGCACGTATATGACGCGTTCCATGCGGAATCGGAGTTGATCCCGGTGACCCGGCTAAACGGAATTACCAACGCCATTGTCGCGCCGGTGAGCAAGGACACTTTGCCGGGTCAGGACTCGTTTGTGCAACTGGCTGGCAAATCGGCGAACGAGATGCTCATGATTCGCGACATCGCCATGCCGCTGAATTTCACCGGTGATCAGCGGCGGAATGAATCGCGCGAGAAAAGGAAATTTCCGTCGACTCGCATGGGTATGGCGGCTCAACTTCGACAGGCCTTTCTCGATGCCCAGGATTATCAGCAGCACTGGGCTGACTATGAGAAGAAAAAGAGCGAGGCAGCAGCCAAGACCGACGAGAAAGAAAAGAAACCGCCGTCACAACCCAAACGGGATCTGAAACTCGAAGCTTTGCTTCCGTACCTGTCCGGAAAAAAGCCGGTGATTTTAGCTGCAGAGGAAGCCAGCGATCTGGAGAGCGCGGTAAATCTGGCTCGGGAATTCAATTTGAAGTTCGTCTTGAATCACGTCAGTCATTCGCAGCCGGTGCTGGACTACATCGCGCAACTAAAGGTTCCCGTGATTGTGGGACCGATCTATGAAACCCCAAAGCCGTATGAGCGTTTTGACGCGGTCTACAGCTTGCCGGGCGAACTGAACAAACGCGGCGTAAAAATCGCTTTTGCGTCGTTTGATGCGCATAATGCCCGAAATTTGCCTTATCAGGCTGGATTCGCCACGGCATTTGGCCTGCCCTATGACGACGCCCTGAAGGCCATTACTTTGAATGCTGCCGAAATCTGGGGCGTCGCGGACAAACTGGGTTCGCTGGATGTGGGCAAGACGGCGAATGTTGTGGTCGCAACGGGCGATCCGTTGGACGTGAAAACCGATGTGAAGCAGGTATTCATTGACGGCCAGGAGATCCCGATGACCAGCCGGCAGACGCGGCTGCGCGATCAGTATTGGAGTCAGTGACAGGCCGCCGTACGGCTAGTGGTGCAGTTTGATAAGGAAGCGAGCCAAACGCGCGATTGTTGTGTCGCAAACAGTGCGACACTTCGCGCGGCTCGCGCAGATCCCTCGCTGCGCAAAAGAGGCTCGCTCGGGATGACAATTACTTCGCACCACCGCGCAGCCCGAGTTTGACCCCAGCAACTCGCAACAGTTAGGATGCTGTGTGGAGTTGCTCGGCTTCCATGTTCCGCCGTTTGTCATGGCGGAACTCTCCTTTACAGCGATTTGTACGGGCCAGTAAACTACTCGTTTCCTTTTTCAGCTCACGCGGAGGCAAATTCAGATGGCAGTTGCCACGAAGAAAGAACTCGCCGAAAAGGTGAGGCAGATCATCAGCGAGCAGTTAGGAATCGACGAGGCCGACATTACCTCCAGCGCCACATTTGCCGGAGAGTTAAAAGCGGATTCGCTGGATCAGGTAGAACTGGTCATGGCGCTGGAGGAAGCTTTCGATCTAAGCATCTCGGATGAAGATGCCGAGAAGATTCTTAAAGTGCAGGACGCCATTGATTACGTCGAAAAACACGCAAAATAGTAAGAAGGAGAACTCATGGCTGCGGTTGATGAGAAAGTAAAGCAAATCATTGTGGAACAGCTGGGTGTGGATGAAGGCGAAGTAACGACCAGCGCCTCGTTCGTGGACGATTTGGGTGCAGATTCTTTAGACACAGTAGAACTGGTCATGGCCTTTGAGGAGGCCTTCGAAATCGAAATTCCGGACGAGGATGCGGAGAAGATTCGCACCGTGCAGGACGCGGTGGATTACATCTCCAAGCACGCGAAAGGCGGGAAGTAGTTGGCTCGACGTGTTGTCGTTACTGGGTTGGGCCTGATCTGTGGAGTGGGGAATACCACAGAAGAAGTCTGGCAGAACGTGCTCGCCGGCAGGTCGGGAATTTGCCGTATCAGCCAATTTGATGCTTCCCAGTTTGCCTGCCAGATTGCGGCGGAGGTGAAGAATTTTGATCCGCTGCAGTTCATCGACAAAAAAGAAATCAAGAAAATGGGCCGCTTTATTCATCTGGCCATTGCGGCTGCGGATGAAGCGGTGCATGCATCGGGTCTGAAGGTCACACCGGAAAATTCCACTCGCGTGGGAGTCCATATTGGGTCCGGAATCGGCGGATTCGATGTGATCGAGCGCGAGCACAAGAACCTGTTGAGCGGCGGGCCACGCAAAATCTCTCCTTTTTTCATTCCCGCGTCGATTGTCAATTTAGCCGCTGGCCACGTAAGCATACGGGTTGGGGCGAAGGGACCGAATGAGGCGACCTGTACAGCGTGCACCTCGAGCGCACATTCCATTGGCGACGCCTACAAGATCATTTTGCGCGGCGATGCGGATGTGATGATTGCCGGGGGCACCGAGGCTGCGGTAACGCCCATGTCAGTAGGTGGATTTGGAGCGATGCGTGCCCTTTCCACGCGCAATGATGCGCCTGAGAAGTCCAGCCGGCCATGGGATTCCGCGCGCGACGGCTTCGTTATCGGCGAAGGCGCCGGTATCCTTATTCTCGAAGAACTTGAGCTTGCGCAGCGCCGGGGAGCCAAGATCCTGGCCGAAATTGTCGGCTATGGCATGAGCGGTGATGCTTTCCACATCACCCAACCTGCCGAAAATGGGGATGGCGCTTATCGCGTCATGTTGAACACATTGAAAGACGCAAAGGTCCAACCGCAGCAGGTCGGCTACATCAATGCACATGGGACGTCGACTGGTATTGGTGACAAACTGGAAACGATTGCTATCAAGCGTGCTTTCGGCGATTACGCCTACAAATTGCCGGTAAGTTCGACGAAATCCATGACGGGACATTTGCTCGGCGGGGCTGGCGGACTTGAGGCTGGAATTACCGTACTTGCGCTGCGCGATCAGGTGTTGCCGCCCACGATCAATCTCGAGAAACCTGATCCGGATTGCGATCTGGACTACGTTCCCAACCATGCACGCAAAACCAGCGTGGAATATGCCATGTCCAACTCTTTCGGATTTGGCGGCACAAACGGCGCTTTATTGTTCCGTCACTGGACGGAATAGGCCCGAGCAGCGGAAGTGTAGAACTTACCTGTGCACGAATCGCCTCCTAAACCCTTGCAAACCATGGAATCGAGCACGGGGCCATGCCCGCTTCCCTTTTAGTAATTACACCTTGGTACTTGCCATTGTCCTTCTTCGCTTTTGCCAAGCCCGGAAACCCTGCCCAGAATAGGCGTTGAGGCGCACATGCTAATTGAGAGAGTTCCCGCAGTGCCTGTTGTGCCGCTTCCTATGAGCCGTAAAGCTTCCGCTCGGGCGGCATTGATCGACCTTAGAGACCCCATAAAAAGCGTGATTTCAGAATGTTTTCGGCAATTCGGCATTGAGCCTGTCATTCTGGGCCCCGATGCCGCCGATAGACTAAGGCGAGAAAAGTTCGAGGCCTGCGTGCTCAAACTGACTACTCCCGCAGAACCCGTGATGGAGTCAGTGCGCACTTCTCCGTCAAACAGCCGAATGATCATCTACGGGCTTGGGGGAAGCGCGCAAGACGCATTGCGATTTTCAAAATATGGGATCAATGCGATTTTCCGCGAGCCCCTGGAGCGAACTGCGGCCGCGAAGTTGGTGCGCGCGACGCAGATGCTGGTAATGCATGAGATGCGACGCTACATCCGGATACCTGTCATCACGGAAACGAAAGTGGTCGTAATGAACGAAAATAACCGCCGCTTCCGGGCGACCAGCATCGAGGTCAGTTCGGGCGGCATGTCCTTGCGCAGCAACGAAGACCTGGCGCCAGGACAGACGGTGGAGATCTCGTTTGAGCTGCTCACGTTGCCCCGGGTCTGGGTGCGCGCCAATGTGAGCTGGCGAAACCCCATGAGCAAAAGCTTTGGCATCCGCTTTGACGCGGCGGACAATCGGCGCCTGCGGCTCAAAGAATGGGTTGAGGCTTACCTCGAAAACTAAAAATCTCGGGTTTACTCCAAAACTCCCTAAGTTGTGTCTGACCTTGCTGTCAGGTCATCGCTGTATTGTTGAAGGCATTCTGCGCCCGTTAGCCTGAATTGGCAGTTTGGAAACTTACATGCCGATGGAGGAAACAAGATGAATTGGGATCAGGTGCAGGGCCAGTGGAAGCAGATGAAAGGCAAAGTGAAGGCCAAATGGGGCAAGCTCACAGACGACGATCTAAACATGATTGAAGGCCATAGGGACCAGTTGGTGGGCAGGATTCAGGAGCGTTACGGAATCGCGAAGGAGGAAGCCGAACGGCAAGTGCAGGATTGGCACGATTCCCACGCGGCGGAGAATGAAGCCGAGCGGGAACGGCTGAAGCGGGCCGGTTAAGAGGAAGGTTTATTTGAAAGAGGAGCCGATTTGGCTCCTCTTTTTGTTTATGCCGCAATTCAATGCGTCGGCTGCGGACTCAGTGGAAGTTCGATGAAGCTTGCCTCATCCGGTGCGTGATAGACGCGCTGCACTGCCTTACGATAATCCCCCGGCTTTGCCCAGAAGATATTCTGCACAAATGTTTGTGGATTGCGGTCGTACAGCGGGAACCAGGTGGACTGAATCTGCACCATCATGCGATGTCCCGGCAGGAAAACATGATTTGCGGTCGGCAGGTTGAAGCGGTAGAGCAGAGGCTTGTTGGCCGCAATCGCGCTCGGTTTTTCGAGGCTCTCGCGATAACGCCCCCGGAAGATATCTGCCGAAATCATTAATTGATAGCCGCCCATCGCAGGCTGTGCGGCTACCTCGTCGGGATACTCATCAATGAGCTTCACAACCCAATCAGAGTCGGTGCCGCTGGTGGAGGCGATCAGGTTCGCTACCGGTTGGCCACTGATCTTCACCGGGGTTTGCAAAACATCTGAGACGAACGTCAGCACGTCCGGGCGGCCGGATGCTTCACGCTGATCTTGCACGAGCCAGCGGCGCCATTGGTCTCCCTCATCAGAGTTGGTCACGTGGACCGGGCGGGCGATGAACGGCACGGGTTTTGCTGGATCGGAGACGTATTCTTCGAATTGCGAGTCGCCGGATTTTGGAGCGTCGAAATCCAACTTCTGGCCCGATTTAAGATAAAGCGGCGTCGGCCGAACCGCGCAGCCGTTGGCGCAACCGGCCGGCCAGTTCGACAGCCGCAGCCACGTGTTGGTTCCGGTTTCGAATGCAGAAACAGGAGCGACGTCGGCCTTCGGCGCGTCGTCTTTCAGATATTGATCCAGAAAAGGCCGAAGAATTTTTTGTCGAAAATAGAGTCCTGTGTCACTGCTGAATTTGATTGGCCCGAGAGCGCTGCAATCGCCCAACTCCTGCGCATGATGCCAGGGGCCGAGTACCAGAAACACTTTGTCGTTGTTTGTATCTTTGGGCTTGATGGCTTTGTAGACGGCGATGGCTCCGTAGATATCTTCCTGGTCCCACAGGCTGTGAACGAGCATCACTGGCACTTTCAGCGGTTGAGCTGCAAGGATGCGATCCATTGCCTGGTCGCGCCAGAACTCGTCGTAGCTCGGGTGCTCGAGGAGCTTCGGCCAAAAGCCCACCTGCTCTAAACCGCGTTGGCGGCCTAGTTCCCCAGCCGAGCCTGCCTGCATGAACATGTCGTAATCGTCGTAGTGGCTGCTCCACCAGTGGATGTCGTTTTTGCGGCTGGCCTCCTGCTCAAGAACATATGGAAGGTTTTGCTCCCGGAACGCGCCATTGTGGAACCAGTCATCGCCCATCCAGCCGTCGACCATGGGATTCATCGGCACAGAAACCTTCAGAGCCGGATGGGGATTGACCAGTGCCATCAGCGGCAGGAATCCGTCATAGGAGATTCCGAGAATTCCGACTTTCCCGTTGCTTTCGGGGATGTTTTTCACCAGCCAGTCAATGGTGTCGTACGTATCGGTGGCGTGATCTACGGGCGTGGGATTCAGTGGCCCATGCAGGGGCCGGGTCATCACGTAGTCGCCTTCCGAGGCGTATTTGCCGCGCACA
>JAFAGX010000456.1 GCA_019237515.1 Acidobacteriaceae bacterium | reverse complement strand
TTGGCACCGATCCGCCAACGATGTCATTGACGAACTCGTAACCTTTCCCGGGTTCCTGCGGCTCAAGGCGAATCTTCGCGTGGCCGTACTGGCCGCGTCCACCTGTCTGCCGAATGTACTTGCCTTCTGCTTCGGACGGCTTGCGAATCGTTTCCCGGTACGCAACCTGCGGCTTGCCGACATTGGCTTCAACCGAGAACTCGCGCATCATGCGGTCAATGATGATTTCCAGATGCAACTCACCCATGCCGCTGATGATCGTCTGTCCGCTATCGGGATCGGTGTGAACTTTGAATGTGGGATCTTCCTGGGCCAGCTTGGCCAGCGCCATGCCCATTTTTTCCTGATCGCCCTTGGTCTTAGGTTCGACCGCAACATCGATCACCGGGGCAGGGAATTCAATCGACTCTAATAGAATCGGGTGCTGCTCATCGCAAATCGTGTCACCAGTGGTGACATTCTTCAGGCCAACGCAAGCGCAAATATCACCGGCATAGATCTCGCTGATTTCCTCGCGCTTATTGGCATGCATCTTTAACAGGCGGCCAATGCGCTCGCTGCGCTGCTTGCGCATGTTAAAAACGGAGTCGCCGGTTTTGAGCTGTCCGGAGTAGATGCGAATAAACACCAACTGACCGACGAAGGGATCGGTCATGATCTTGAAAGCCAGGGCTGAGAACGGCTCGTTGTCCTCGGCTTTACGCTCAATCGGTTGATTGGTGTTCGGATCGATGCCCTTCACCGGAGGAATATCGATGGGGGAGGGAAGGAAATCGATCACAGCGTCCAGCAGCGGCTGCACACCTTTGTTTTTGAAAGCTGTTCCGCAAATGACCGGGAACACTTTCAACGCAATTGTGGATTTACGCAGAGACTTCTTTAATTCCTCGGGCGTAATCGCCTCGCCTTCCATGTACTTGTGCAGAAGGTCGTCATCGTTCTCAACGATGGTTTCGACCATCTGATTATGGAAAGCGTTGGCTTTCTTCTTCAGTTCTTCGGGAATTTCTTCAGTCTCGAACTCCGCGCCGAGGGTCTCATCGTTCCAGATGATTGCCTTCATCGCGAACAGGTCGATGACGCCTTTGAACTTATCTTCTTGTCCGATGGGAAGCTGAATGGCCACAGGGCGGGCGTTGAGGCGCTTGCGGATGGTATCGATGGCATGCTCGAAATCGGCACCCATCTTGTCCATCTTATTAATGAAGCAAATTCGCGGAACTTCGTACTTATCGGCCTGGCGCCACACGGTCTCGGACTGCGGCTCGACGCCATGAACGGCATCGAACACGGCGCAGGCGCCATCGAGCACGCGGAGAGAACGCTCGACCTCGGCAGTGAAATCGACGTGACCGGGAGTATCAATAATGTTGATACGGATATCGCGCCAGGTACAGGTAGTCGCGGCGGAGGTAATGGTGATGCCGCGTTCCTGCTCCTGCTCCATCCAATCCATGGTTGCAGTGCCTTCATGGACCTCTCCGATGCGGTGCGTTCTTCCCGTATAGAAAAGGATGCGCTCCGTCGTAGTGGTCTTGCCGGCATCGATATGGGCCATGATGCCGATGTTCCTGCAACGCTCTAATGGGACTGTTCGAGGCACGATTCTTAACTCGTTCTTTCTAGGGCTCCAAAAAAAATCTGTCGTTCGTCCTTGGTCGTTCGCCTACCAGCGATAGTGTGCAAACGCTTTATTGGCTTCTGCCATGCGGTGCACGTCTTCTTTTTTCTTGATCGCGGCGCCGCGATTATTGGCGGCATCCAGCAACTCATTACTCAACTTGTCGATCATGCCTTTTTCGGCGCGACCGCGGGAGTAAGTGATCAACCAGCGAATCGCCAGCGAGGTGCGCCGATCAGGATTTACTTCCACCGGAACCTGATAGTTCGCTCCACCAACACGGCGAGTTTTAACTTCCAGCAGCGGCTTGCAATTCTCGACTGCCTTCTTAAAGAGCGCGAGGGCTTCGCCGCCGCCTTTCTGCTGCAGACGGTTCAGCGACTCATAAAAAATACCTTCAGCGGTGCTCTTCTTGCCACCCCACATCATCGAGTTCACGAACTTGGTGACGAGATCCGATTGATACACCGGATCTGCTTCCGTTCGACGCTTTGCGATATGTCCTTTACGAGGCATAAAAGCTTTTAGCTCCTGGCCTGAGGGAGATCCTTCGCTCCGCTCAGGACGACGCCCGCGAGGCTCAGACGCCTCGCGCAGCGGTGTCACTTCGGTCGTTTCGCTCCGTATTTCGACCGGCCTTGCTTGCGATTCGCGACGCCCACCGCATCCAGCGCTCCGCGGATCACGTGGTATCTCACCCCTGGCAAGTCTTTCACGCGACCCCCGCGAATCAGCACAATCGAGTGCTCCTGCAGGTTGTGGCCGACGCCGGGAATGTAAGTGGTCACTTCGATTCCATTTGTCAGCCGTACGCGGGCCACTTTGCGCAAAGCCGAATTCGGCTTCTTCGGGGTCTGCGTGTACACGCGAGTGCAGACACCTCGCTTTTGCGGGCAGGCCTGCAATGCAGGACTGGCCGTCTTGTATCGAGGTCGCTTACGTCCGGCACGAACCAATTGATTAAACGTAGGCATCTTTGCTCTGCCGTTCCTTGCCGCTTCGCACACGCATACGTTTTGGGCATGCGCATAAACGCGGACTTTATTCTTTATCCCTGGATCAGGGTCTGGATGGCGAAAACCAACCATGCTTTCCGCCAGATTAAATCTGACGGAAGATTGCTACTTACCTTCGGACCCGCTGCCGACGGTGGCGCCACGCCCCGTTTTGGGGAGGCACTCCGTTTCGCCAGCACCGTCCTGCATAGCTATTCCAACGGAGGAATACGCGCAGGACGTTTTCAGCGAGGGCATCTTCGAAGGAACTTCGAAGACGTGTTTCTTTTTGGCTCAACTGCTTCTCGGCCCCATCGCGCAACGATCACGCGCAGCCAAAAACGCGACTACAGATAAGCCAGGATGACTCGCGGAACCCTCTTAATATAGCAACCGAGTTCTCTCGTCGTCAACTACGCATCCCACCACGCAGCACGGCATTGCTGAAAATCCCGAGTGCCTCTAGACTGGAAAATTCTCATACCACATTGCATGAAGTATTTACTAGCACGTTGGGTGTGTAAAAGCAGGTTGGCGGCCAATATCAGCCGAATCGTCGCATGCCTCGCCACATTGGCGTTGACTGCTCTGCTGCCGTACTGCAGCAGCAAACCGGTGACGGTGTCCAGTTTTCCGGTTCCCGCAATCATTGCAATTACGCCCGCACCCGCACTTTCGCTTGAGCTGGGTACGAATCAGGCCTTTACTGCAACGTTGCAAAATTCCGCGAAAGCCGCCATTACCGAACCGGTCACGTATCAGTCGACTAACACTGCGGTGGTCACCGTCGCCGCCAATGGCTTGGCATGTGCCGGTAGTTGGGACAATCTAGCCAGCCCCACGATCTGCACGCCGGGTCAGGTGGGAGTAGCCCAGGTGACGGCAACGGCCAGTGGCGTGAGCAGTCCTCCCACAACGGTTTACGTTCACCAGCATATCGACAGTGTCACAGTGCAAGACCTTTGTACCGGCTCTGAGCCAAACCCGCCCTGCACATTGCCGCGCCATCCCTGCCAGTCGCTTTTGGAGAGGCAGACGCAGCTTCCGCAAAATACGGTTTACCAAGCGCGGGCATTCAGCCGAGGAGCAGACATCACCTCGAGTGTTGGTCAATTCAGTTGGCAAGCGGTCAATCCGGCAGTAGCGACAGTGAGTAACACGGCCTCCGGTCTGGGGAATCTTGTGAATCATGTTTCGCTGAACCAGGTGGAGGTGACGGCCAAAGCTCCCGGCGTGACCCCCATTTTCGCCACCATCGGGGCCGCAAACAGCAATCCCGTAAACTTCACGACATGTGCGGTTCAGTCGATAGCGCTACAAGTGACCGGTTCTACAAGCACCTCCAAAACTATTGTTCCGACGGTTACGGATACCGTCGGCAACGTCATTAGCACGACGACAAACGTTAGTGGCATCCCGCTGACCTGGAGTTCGTCCCAATCTGCATCGGTGAGCGTTAGCACCAGTGGGGTAGCCAGCGCCTCAAGCTCCGGCGGGGGTGCGACGGTCATAGCCTCGTGTACTCCCCCGACATGCAACATCGGCTTCCTCCCGAGCTTGCCGATTTACCCAGAAAATGCTGTGCAAATGATTTCGAATCCCAGCAGTTCGGCAGCTCCAGCCGCAAACGTTTATGTGACCAGCACCGGCTGCGGTAACACGGAAAATTGCGTGACAACGGTCATTCCCGTCACCACCCCGAGCACAGTGGGAACTGCCATTGGGCTTCCCACCACGCCAAATTCGCTGGTCTTCAATCCGGCAGGAACGAGTGTTTACTTGGGCACCGACTCCGGATTGCTAGGCACCAGGGGGCTTATGGTGATCGCGGCCTCGGGCAATACTGTGAGCCAATTTGTTTCGGCTCCGGGCAAAGTGCTCGCGGTATCTCCTGACGGCACGAAAGTCGTGGTGTCGGACACAGGCGATACGCCCAATCAGGTTTTTGTTTTCGACACGGGTACAAATTCTCCCGCCGCGTTTCGGATCTCGGGCGCGACCGCCGCAGCTTTCTCGCCGGATAGTCTCAAGGCTTACATCGTTGCGGGAAGCACGCTGTACGTTTATTCGAAAGTCGATGCACTGCAAACTATCGCGTTGCGCGCTCCCGCCGCTGATGTCGCGTTCTTTGCGGAAGGGGCATTTGCTTACCTCGCTGGCGGAGATCCCGCTGGCGTGATGGTGAGACGGACTTGTGACAACGGTGAAGCCGATACGGTTGCGACGCTTGCAACACCAACCTTCATTCGCGCCTTGCCTGACGCAACTCAGATGCTGGCGCTGGTGCCGCCGATCGTCAATGTCATTACCGCAAACACCACTCCGGCAGGCTGCACTCCCGCAGTGACGGATAGCGTCACATCATTTGATCTTGGATTCGGTCCCTTCAAAGCTACCCAAATCATCATTGGTGATAACGGCTCCCACGCGTACATTTTGTCGCCCCAACTGAATGGGGTTCTCGTCTACAACATCAATGCGCAAACATCATCGACGCTTTCGTTGGGTGGCAACGCGGTTCCTCTTCAAGCGGCGCTGACCGCGGACGGTTCTTTATTAATTGTCGGCGCTTCGGATGGCATGCTGCACGCAATCCAGACTTCGACCGGGGCGGATGTGGCTCAGGTGCAGTTCCCGCTGGGTATTTGCCTGAATCCAGCAGGGCAGAAATTTACAGGAGCGACCTGCAATCCGGATTTGATAACCGTGAAGCCGTAGGAAATCGTCGTAGGTGGTTCGGGATCTTTCGCGAAAAGATGATTTAGCCGACGACCCAGAACCGACGACCAGGTGCCGCTGGACCTAGCCAGCGGCGGTCTTCTTTTCTAATTCTTTGCCCACGCTATCAAGCACACCATTGATGAATTGAACCGATTCCGGGCTGGAGAACTTGCGGGCGATCTCCAGAGCTTCGTTGATCACCACAGCCTTAGGGGTTGCCGGAAAGCCCAGCAATTCTGCCACAGCAGCGCGAAGCAGATTGCGATCCACAGCGGCCATACGCTCCATGCGCCAATTCTCAGCATGGCGCTCTATCAGATCATCGATCTCTTGCCTGTGGTCGCCGGCTACGCGAAACAAATCCTCTGTGAATCCACGGACTTCGTCGGAAACGGAATTATGCTCCCGCCAAAATGTGCGCCGCACCTCATCCGCCGCTTGCCGTCCCATGTCGGCTTGGAACAGCATCTGTAAGGCAAGTTCGCGGGATTTTCGACGGGTACCCATGGAAATAGTCAGGAGTCAGTAGTTAGTAGTCAGTGTACAGCAGTTGAAACGCCAATCTGAGTCAGCGCTTGCGGGTCTTGTGCTCACGACTCGACTTCTTCGTCCTGTTACCAGCTGATCCCTGAGAGCTGACGGTTCTCTTGCCGGCTACTGACTCCTGACTACTCTCTTCAGATTTGCCATTTCCACCGCAGCTAGTGCTGCTTCGAAGCCCTTATTTCCCATCTTCAGACCGGCGCGGTCGATGGCTTGCTCCAGTGTGTCGCAGGTGAGAACGCCAAAGGCGTGAGGGACTCCGGTTTCCTGCGCCGATTGTCCAATGCCACGCGCGACCTCATTCACGATCACATCGTAATGGGCCGTATCTCCCCGCAGCAGACAGCCGAGGCAAATGATGGCGTGGTATTTTCCGGTTTGCGCGGCCGTGCGGGCGGCGGAGGGTATTTCGAACGAGCCAGGAACGCGGAAGATCGCGATGTCTTTTTCGCCAGCTCCCGACCGAATCAGTCCATCATATGCGCTTCGTAGCAGACGATCGGTGATGAACTCATTGAACCGCGAAACCACGATTGCGAAGCGAAGACCAGCGGCGTCAAGGCTGCCCGCGAGGGACTTGCGTCGAATTCTGTCGTCGACTGCGCTTCCAGCATCCTTGTGTTTCGGCGATGGTTTACCTTTCATCTGCGTAGTCAGAACCCACAAAACCGCATCATTGCTCCTTCAACCCGTCAACCCACGTGGGATGTTTTTGGTCGATATGCCCGTCCCACTGTGCTAATAATCTCCCGCTACGCACATCGTGCAATTCGAAATGGGGAATGAAATCTCCGTGAGTTGGACCAACCCAGAACGCCACCTCAGCACCGGATTTGAGAAATTGCCAATCCCAGATGGATTGTCCAGGCTCGATTTCTCGGATCACCCTTCCGTCACGATAAATCACCAAGGCAAGCGGAAGAGGGTATGAATTGTCGGCGTTTGAATATTCGCCGACCCAACCGACGGTGTGCTTATCTTCTGCAATCTTCGCGGAACTGCTACTCACTTGATCTTTATCCTGAGGAGGAGTTGTCTCGTGACCCGCTGAGTCGAGGATGTGGATTTTACCGGTAGAATCAATGTTCACTTTAAGTATGGGGCTTGGTCCAGCGGCTCGCGAATACGTGCTCATCGCAAGACTCGCGATGATAGCCATTGCCAAAATGGAGGGCTTGATTGTTCTCTGCATCACTTGCCTTTGAATTGCGCCTGGCGTTTTTCCAAAAATGCAGTCGTGCCTTCTTTCTTATCCTCAGTGGCGCAGGACACTCCAAAAAGTGTCGCTTCCAGAAATAATCCCTCGGCCAACGGCATTTCCATGCCCCGGTTAACGGCTTCCATTGTGTACTGAACCGCCAGCGGCGCATTGGCGATGATCTTCTGCGCGATGGCTTCGGCGCGAGGAATTAATTCAGCAGCCGCTGCGATCTCGTTGACCAATCCGATACGATGTGCTTCCTGCGCGGTGATCATTTCTCCGGTAAGCAAAAGTTGCATGGCGAGGCCTTTGCCGACCAGCCTTGGCAAACGCTGTGTGCCGCCATAACCGGGAATAATTCCCAGCTTTACTTCCGGTTGTCCGAGTTTCGCATTTTCGCTCGCCAGACGCATGGTGCAGGCCATCGCGACCTCACAGCCGCCGCCGAGCGCAAACCCGTTAATGCAGGCGATGACTGGTTTTCCTAAGTTCTCTATGAGATTGAGTACCGACTGGCCGCGATGCGTATACGCTTTCGCGCTGACCGGATCATGCTTGGAGAGCTCACCGATATCTGCGCCAGCAATAAATGCCTTCTCCCCGGCCCCTGTCATGATCACGACGCGAACGGTCGCGTCATTCTTGATATCATGGAAGGCTGCCCGCAGCTCTTCCATGGTGGCCATATTGAGCGCGTTGAGAACCTTGGGACGGTTGACGGTGACGTAGGCAATGGAGTTTTTCTTTTCGAAGAGAATGTTTTCGAAGTTCATAGAAATTCTTTTTCACCACGGAGTCACAGAGACACGGAGAATCCTTAATAAGGTTTCTGTCCACGCCCCTGTGTCTCCGTGCTTAGGACTTAAAGCGTGTTTGGCTTCGGATTATTCGGGTCCGAATAATCGTAAAAGCCTTTGCCAGTTTTCCGTCCGTACCAGCCCGCCATCACCATCCGCTTCAATAACGCCGGGGATGCGAATCGTCGCTCTTTGAACTCGTCATACATCACATGAGTGATGTAATACGTCGTCTCAAGGCCGACAAAATCGAGCAATGTGAAGGGCCCCATCGGATACCCGCATCCAAGCTTCATAGCGTTATCGATATCTTCGATCGAACCGATGCCTTCTTCGTAGGCTCGAATCGCATCCAGCAGATACGGCACCAGCAGCCGATTCACGATGAAGCCGGTCTTATCGCTGGTTCGCACCGGCACTTTTCCCAGCTTCTTGGCAAATTCGTAAGCAGATTCATACACCTCAGGAGCGGTCGCAATCGTCTTTACAACTTCGACCAGCTTCATCAGGGGGACGGGATTAAAGAAATGCAGACCTATGAATCGCTCGGGTCGCTTGGTTGCCGTCATCAGCTCGGTAATCGAAATCGAAGACGTGTTCGAGGCAAAAATGGCGTGTTTCTTTAAGACTCCATCAAGGCTCGAGTACATTTCCTTCTTGGCCGGAACGTTCTCAATGATGGCTTCAATCACGATGTCGCAGTCTGCCAGATCTTGCCGGTTGGTCGTGCCTTTCAGCCGACCGAGAATTGCTTGAGGAGTTTCTTTGATCGTGCCCTTTTCGGCAAACTTCGCGAGCGACTTCTGGATTCCGGCGAATCCCTTGTCGATGTATTTCTGTTCGACTTCGAGCACGGTTGTCTCAAATCCGGCAGTGGCACTCACCTGCGCGATGCCGGAACCCATGAGGCCACAACCAAGGACGCCAACTTTCTTGATCTCCATTTATTTTCCTTGTTACCACGGAGAACACAGAGACCACAGTGGAACTCTCTGTGTTCCTCGGTGTCCTCTATGGTTAGTTCAGGCTTTCGACGATCATCGCGATGCCTTGGCCGCCGCCGATACACGCCGTCGCCAGGCCGTATTTCTTCTTGCGGCGCCGAAGTTCGTATAGAAGCGTGATCACCAGCCGCGTTCCGGTTGCACCCAGCGGATGGCCAAGCGCGATCGCTCCGCCGTTTACGTTCACTTTCTCACGATCCAGACCCAGCTCTTTTTCGACGGCCAGATATTGCGCCGCAAAAGCTTCGTTGACTTCAATCAAATCGATGTAATCGAGCGTCAAAGCGGCTTTCTGCAGGGCGAGCTTTGTCGCTGGCACCGGGCCGCGTCCCATCACCTTCGGGTCGACTCCGGCAATGCCCCAGCTAACAATTCTTCCCAGCGGTTTCAGGCCGCGCTTGGAAGATTCTTCGAGGGACATGACCACCACGGCAGCGCCGCCATCGACGATCCCGCTGGCATTTCCGGCGGTGACGGTTCCGTTCTTTCCGAATGCAGGCTTCAGCTTGGCCAAGCCTTCCATCGTGGTTTGCGGGCGACGATGATCGTCTTCATTCAGACTTTCTCCGGTCGGTTCGCCTTTTGAATTCCTCAACTGAACCGGAACCAGCTCTTCTTGAAGACGTCCGGCCTTGTACGCTGCATCGGCGGTTTGTTGCGAGCGCAATGCAAATTCATCCTGCGCCTGCCGCGTGATGCCTTGCTGTTCGCCGTAGAGCTCGGCAGTGTTTGCCATGTACAAGCCACAATAGCTGTCGAGCAGCGCGACCATGAGCGAGTCTTCCAGCTTGCCGCCGGGAGCGAGCGTGAAACCATCGCGTCCGCGAATGACAAACGGCGCCTGCGACATGGCTTCCATGCCGCCCGCCAGCACCACATTGGCTTCGCCAAGCTCGATCATCTGCGCGGCATTCACGATTGCTTGCATGCCAGACCCGCACAGCCGGTTGACTGTTAGTGCAGGTGTTTCGATCGGCAGGCCAGCGCGGAGAGCAACGTGTCGTGCCCCATACAGCGCATCTCTTGATGTTTGCTGCGCATTTCCAAACACGGCGTGATCGAAGTCCTTGGGATCAATTCCCGCGCGCTCGATTGCGCATTTGCTGGCAATTGCACCGAGTTCTTGAGCGGTGAAGTCTTTCAGCTTGCCGCAATAACGGCCAAACGGCGTACGGGCTCCGCTGACAATGGCGATATCTCCGGGTTTCAGCATGACTTAAAGATGATTCCTTACTGTCAGATGATTCTGAGCGGATGGAAACTTTTCAGTTTAGCAGTGTAAGAACACGAGCAGCAACCGGCGGAGTCACACGGGGCAGTGAGGAAATTTTCGGGATCAACTTTGATCCAGCCACCTTCCTACGCGGGCATTATGACTGATGCGAAGTCGGGCCGCCGCTTCACTGGCATATCCCTGGCCCCAGTATTTTCGGTCAAAGGTATATCCAAGTTCTTGCTCAAAAATGACGTTCGTGCCTGACAATCGAACTTGTGGCTGAAACAAACCTAGGCAAAGGCAGTCTCGAATGCGACAATCCCAAACGCGATGAAACTCGACCGGTATTTCTACAGCATCTCGGCCGTTGTATTTCTTGTCCTGACGTTCTGGGGATTTCATGCCTTCTATCTCCACGGTAAACCCGCATTTGGCGACTCCATCGACCCGAGAATGTTCGTCCTTGACTCTGTCCATGGGACTGCCATGTCCTGCTGGGTCGTGCTGTTCCTCATCCAGTCTCTGCTCATCGGTGCGGGCAACCGTCGCCTCCACATGAAGCTCGGCTGGGCCGCGCTCGCCATTGCTCCCGTTTTGGCAATTTCCAGTGTCCTGACCGCTTTTCGCTCCGTCCAATCCTCGTCCGATGACCCCGCCTTCTTTGGATTCCCCTATCACCGCTTTATGCTGGTCATGTTCACAGAAATCGCGCTTTACACCGCCTTCGTGACAGCGGGACTGATCATCCGAAAGCGCCCCGCTATCCACCGTTCCATGATGTTGTTCGCCAGCCTGAGCATTCTTTCCGGCTCCACTGCACGCATCCCGGCGCTCTATCCGCTCTTCAGCGATGTCGGATGGCACGGACTTTTCGGACCAGTCTTTACTCTTGGTGCCGTGCTGCTGGTAATCCGTTTCTTCCTCACCCGCAGACTCGATCGGCCCTTTGCCGTTGGATACACCGCCATGGTTTGCGTCTATATCCTTACTTCGCAGCTAGCATTTACCGAGACCTGGAACCGCATTGCCCTGGCTATGCTCAAGCTCTGACCCGATCATCCGGGAACACTGGCTATGGCTCGGAACTGGCGATTATATTGTTGCGGGCAATAAAGTCGGGACGGAACGTATTCCGCTCCGAGGTCGGCTTGTGAGGAAACCTGCTCGCGAGTCAATTGTCGTAATCAGGTGTTTCACCAAGTGAAAAGCCTGAGAGTTGATTGCTAGCCTGAACCGTCATTGACTTGCGATAAGCGCGAGGCCTAACATTTCGGCGAATCATCGGCCGCACAATTTCTCACTACCGCGTCGACGAGACTTCGCGGTGGCGGATGGGAATTTTCTGCAAGACGGAGAGCTGGGCGCTATCTGCTGGCACTATGAGGAAGGTACCAATGCGCACGTCTCATCTAGCTCTCCTGATGATCATCGTCGCAACGGCGTGTTTCGCGCAGGGTTATGGCACGCTGTCTGCCGAGCAGGAAATCGCAGCTGCCCTACTTCCCCTTCCAGCCGTTCTTCGAGATCAAGCGAGCGTAGTTCTATTCGACAAGCAAGGGGCGCCCCTTGTTATCCGTAAAGGCACGAATGACATGGTCTGCATGTTGTTTCCGAGCAGCACCGAATTCGATGCTCGCTGCTACCATGCCTCGTTCGTGCCGGTGATTCTTCGCACGAAAGAACTGCTTAATGGCGGGGTGAAGTCCGAGGACATGGAGAAAAAAATTGATCACGAAATCCAGAACAAGAAGTTAAATTTACCGGACCATCCCACCGCCGGATACCGAATGCTGGGGCCGATCTCGGCATATGATCAAAAGACGAACACGGCGGGAAATGCAATTGAATCATGGCAATCCATACACTTTCCGTACAAAACCGCGAAAGAGATTGGCCTACCCAAAGAGGGAGAGGTGCCCCGCACAGTCCCGTACGTGATGGCGTCGGGAACGTTCTGGTCGCATGTGATGATTGAACACTCGCCCGTCGAGCAGTCGGTGGCACGGGATAGCAAAACAACCGCGCCACCCCATTGAAAGGCGACTCGCGAAACCGAAAACCATGATGACCCCCAGCGAACAGTAGCTGGCAAAACCAGGCGTTATCACTCATCTACCTGCGGGCAACTTACGCCACAGCCGCGGCAGCGGTGGATGGAGCTAGAGCGATGATTTTGTTCGCACCTTGGGAGATTGCATTCTGCAGCGCTTGCTCTGCGCGGTTGACCACTTCGGTCACGATATCGACGGGGTCAAACTCGGCCCGCACCACGGCCTCGGCAACACCGGCATTAAAGCGGATCGGGCCGCGATTGTCGGGAAGCTTGATCTGACTGACCAAGCGCTGCAGCTTTTCTGCGGCCAGAATCCCTTCTTTCTCCGCGGTTTCTCCCAGCGAGATTGCGATCGTCGTGGTTTCGTAGCGGAATGCCAAGTCGTTCTGTCGGATGTTGGTCGCGAATACCTGCCCAATCTGCTGCATCACGCCTTCCAGGCCTTGCTCTCCAAACTCCTTAAACATCGCACCCTTGTCGCCGAATTGCATCAGCACGACCGTCAAAGCTGTGCTCTGCTGCGCGTTGCGTCGGGTCTCGGTAATCAGCAAGTCAAAATACGAAGCGCGTTTCAGCAGGCCGGAACGCTCATCGGTTACCGAGAGGCTTTTCACCAGTCGCCTCAGGCCGGCATTATTCAAGGCAAGCACGATCTGGTCACAAATCGTTTTAAGTACCACCAGTTCGTTTGAATTCCAGGCAAGCGGGGTGGTTTGCATTAGAATCAACACGCCCACTGGCTCAGTTCCGTCTACGAATTGAAGTGAGAGCAGGGAAGCGACGCCAAGTTGATTGAATGCTTCCCGCAAAGGCTGAAGCTCATTCGCGATTTCGACATTGCCAAGACTCAGCGCTCCACCGCGCTGGATCGTCAGATCGTGCACAGCAATGATGATCTTTTCGAGAACGGCCGCTTGCGCCGGTTTGGTACCGGCAGAGCAGAATTCTTTCGTGCTGGTCGGACGCAAGCCCGGTTTGCGGTTGGCCACGATGCAGCGGGTAGCCTTCCATTGTGCGCCGATTTCGTTGGCGGCTGTTGTCAGCACCGCGTCGGCATTGTTCTGCTTATAAATTTTGCGCGTAATTTCCGCCACGCGAGCAAAACCGCTCATATCTGCGGTTTGTGGCGGCGCGCTCTCCACCACTGGAGGGGCCGGGGCTTTTGGAACAGCCGCGGATTGTGATGCGGCGTCCGAAGCATAAGTCGGCGTAAGGCCCGCAGTCATATAGAGCTGCTGCAGCGCCGGATTGCGTTCTTCTTCGTGCGGAAAGAGTTGCTGGATCCGCTGAAGGCGTTCGAGTGCCTTGGCCCGCATCCCGTATTGCACAAGGATTTCGGCCTGCAGCATCAAGTCCTGTAGCGCCGCTGCGCCCAGGAGTTTTTCTTCTGGGATGACTGGGGTTGCGACGGAATCGGCGAGTCCTGTAAATCTTTGCGAGATCAACTTATAGTGGCTCTCGTCGATTTTGCCTTTGAGCATCTGCAGGCGCTTATGGTGCCCATGCTCGTAAGCGTCGATCTCGGCGGCGCGGTCGAGTGCTTCAGCCGCTTTGTTGTAGTCGCCCATGCTGCAATAGAGGTCGAAAAGTTTCAGCAGCGTCTGGGAATAATCATTCTCGCGATTGGCAGCATTGAACTGCTCGCTCATGAATTCCAGCATTTCGGCGGATGAGCGGTGCTTTGACGTGATCTCTTGCATCATCGCCAGAAACGGGCGGCGATCATTTTTTCGCTGATAGTACGCGGCAAGTTTGCCAGCCAGAGTGACTGCATCTTTATCCTGCTCGGCATCGAGGAATCGCCCTATCAGCTTCGGGATATCCTGATTCCGTGCAGAATTTCCTTCAAACAGCTGCCACAAAACCGGCTCCGCATCATTCAAGCGGTCCGCCGCCAGGAGTGCTTTGCCATATACCTCGCGTATTGGGTCTGTGGCGCTGTCCGAGTTGACTTGCGCCTCCAAAACAAAGATCGCAGCGCCCGTCTGTCCCTGTTCGAGCAAACCACTGCTATACGCCAGCGCGATCTGCGGGTCAGATGGGTCTTCTGAATATGCGCGTTCGACCCATTGCGATGGATTGCCGCCAGCAGTTTTTGTCAGTTCTGCGACTTTCAGAAATGCTGCTGCCGCCGCCTTACCATCCTTCAGCTCCGAGCAAAGTTCGCCGAGCCGAATCAGGTTCTTCTCGCCGGAATCCAGCCGCAGGATTTTCTGCAGCAAGCTGAGTGAATCCTGTT
>JAFAGX010000450.1 GCA_019237515.1 Acidobacteriaceae bacterium | reverse complement strand
GGAACTGATCCTCAATGTTTTTGGGGTCGTAACGGAGCAGCATGTCAGCGGAATACCCGCCACCGCGAATCAAAATCCGCTTGCCGTTCACTTTAAACACCCTGTGATTATTCTCGTTCAAATCCGACGTAATTTCGCGAATTCCGAACTGCGAGTTTGACGAGTCCGAAACCCGCCCGTCGACGTCAAATTCGACGTGCAATGGGTACAGATTCGGAGTGCCCATCTGTTTCGGCCACCACAGGCGTGGATTGGAAACTCTAAGCTGCGAAAATTTCTCCGGGGTGAAACTGACATCTTTCACTTCATTCGGCCCGAGATCCACTTCCTGCTCGAACTGAATTCTCTCGATTGAGCCTTTCAGAATCCCTTTGACAGTTTGATTACTTGCATTCTTCAGTTGCGCCGCGACGGTGAGTTCGGCCGCGCTGTTATCGGGCGAGTTCAAGTGGGACACAGCGGCCGGATATCGGAGCGCCACAGGGCCGCTGGTCTTTATCTCCACATTGCGCCAGAGGCCCATGTTCTTGTCGGGGGGCGCAGGATTCCAATCTACAAACGTAATTGCCAGATCATTCTGTCCCGGGGCCCAGACCTGCACCGCCACCGCGTTTTCTGCTCCCGCTTGCGCAATATCCGTGATATTGAATTCGTAAGTTCGCCAGGCCCCAGCCACCTGTTCCAGGTTAGCGATCTGCTTCCCGTTCACCCAGATGTTTGCGCGATAGTTAATCCCGTTGAAATCGAGCCATATCGTTTTACCTTTGTCAGCGGCGGGAATCGTGAAAGCCTTGCGATACCACCAGGCGGTCGCAAAGGGACTGTCCTGCTCCATTGGAAGATTCGAGAAATTCGCACCTATCGGATACGTCATCCCCGGGAATTGCCGCAGATTCATGCCAAAATTCGGATCGGGATAAACTCTTTCTTTGACCAGAGCCGCGACTACCGTCGTTGGCACGGTCACGCTGTACCAACCGGCGGGCTGATAGGTGGGCTTGGAGATCACGTCTCCCGAGTCTGCCACCTTGCCGGAGGACTGCAGATTCCATCCATCGGAAAGCGCCAGTGATGATTCTCGGGCAATGTCCTTATGATCCTGCGCAAAGGCTGCAGAGTTAACAAAAGTGACAACCAAGATTGCAAAAGAGGCAAATCCCCGCATGCTCATGAGGTGGACTCCGCAAAAAACTGAACTGAACTGCTTAGTGCACAGAACCGAAAACGATCTGGCAAGCCCATAGATAATCACGTTTATTAATTCGTTTCAATAGGCCAGTTTTGGATGTTAAGCTACTGCCAACAAGCAAGTGGAGGATGCATTATGCCGAAGACATGGATGACGACTGCTTTCCTGGCTGTTTTTTTGGCGAGCTCGGCATTTGCGGCCAATGGACGCTCGAAATCGAGCCAACAAGCAGAACCATCCTCTTCTCGTCCGGACTTCGTAGCTTTGCAGAAGGCGTTCATTGCCGCGCAAGAACGTGGTGACGCAGAGTACGTGAAGAACGCTGTAGCCGAGGATTTCACAGGAATCGAGACCAGCGGCGGTACAACTGACCATGCAGAGTTCATCCACGTTGAGCACAGTGACAAGCCAGGCCGCCCTCCGATTTTGTACGATTTCAAAGTCATCCAGCTCGATGAAGACTGCGTGGTCGTCACCTACAATGCAGTTTTCCCCGGCAACCAGTTGGAGCGCTACCAGCACGTGAGCGATACGTGGGTGAGCGAGGACGGCCACTGGAAGCTGAAGTTCCAGCAAAGCACCTTAAATCTGTGGAGCGCGCACGACCTGGATTGAGTCTCAAACGCAACTCCTGCCCTTTTCGAAGCCCGTCTCAAATCACCTGGAAGCCCGACGGCAGTCACGCGCCTAAGATACGGCGGTCACAGCACCTCGGTTGGAGCCTGTTTATAAGAGAAGTAGCTAGTCGGAGGCACTTATGATTCGTAGCGCAACCGCCACATGGAAGGGCAGCCCCGCCGCAGGTGAAGGCTCCGTCTCGACCACAAGTGGCATCATCTCCAAGGCTTTGTACTCGTTCGGCTCAAGTACCGGAAACGAGCCGTGCACGAGCCCGTCGGAGATGCTAGCGGCAGCCGTCGCATCCTGCATGTCGCTCATTATCACGCAAGAACTCGCGAAGCTCGGTGTGCGCACCCAGTTCGTAAAGACCGAGTCGGAGTTGATGTTAGAAGAGCACAAAGGACATTGGCAGATCAGTAATATCGAACTGCGCGCATCGACTACGCTTCCGGAACGGGACGAGGAAAAATTCCGGCAAGCATGCAAGGCTGCCAAGACAAAGTGTCCGATTTCACGGGCACTGAACGTACCAGTCAAGGTAATAGCGACGCTT
>JAFAGX010000140.1 GCA_019237515.1 Acidobacteriaceae bacterium | reverse complement strand
TCTGGCGCTGTTTATGGGAGAGTCTGTCAGCTTGGCGGCATTTGGCGGATTACTCGGCGCGCTTGCAGCCTCCGGACTGGTGTATGTAATGGCTCGTTCCCCCCAGATGGGACTGTTCCTGACCGGAGTCAGCTTCAGCTTGCCAATGGTACTGGTCGCGGTTTTCGTGGGGGCAACGGTGGGACTCGTGAGTTCGTTTGTGCCGGCGTTCAATGCGTCGCGCCGCAACATCGTTGAAGGCCTGCGGCATATTGGGTAGGTAAATATATGGCGGTTCCTCTTCAATACAACATCCGGAATCTGAAGCTCCGCAAGAGCGCCACCATCATGACGGCGCTCGGCATTGCGCTGACGGTTACGACCGCTATTTTCATCCTGGCTTTGTTGGCAGGGCTGAATGCTGCGTTCAAAGGCAGTGGCAATCCGCTCAACGTGCTGGTGTTGCGGAAAGGATCGACTGCGGAATTATCAGCCGGTGGCGTGGATCTGGACGCATTGCCGATCATGAAAGACTTGCCCGGCGTGGCGCGTGATGCCAACGGACAGCCGCTGGCGTCCGGTGAGGATTTGCTGGTTGTTGTGCTGCCCAGAAATGACGGTACTGGCGAGACTAATGTCACAGTTCGATATCTCTCGCCTACCGGGATTCAAATGCGGCCGGAAGTGAAGCTGGTGGCTGGAAAGTGGTTTACGCCGGGACAGCGTGAAATCGTGGTGAGCGAATCGATCCACAAACGATTTGCTCAAGCCAATCTTGGAGACAGCATGTGGATTGGCAAAGGACCATGGACGGTGGTTGGGATTTTCGACGCGGGCGGTAGTGCGCATGACTCCGAAATCTGGGGCGACATTAATCAACTTGCTTCCGATTTCGATCGCAGCAGCTACAATTCCGTGCTGCTTCGTGCCACTGATCCGGTCGCAGCCGACGCGTTGAAGAACAGAGTAAGTGACGATCAAAGATTAAAGCTCAGCGGAATGCTGGAAACAGATTATTGGGCGAAGCAAACGAGCTCCGGGAACCCCATCAAGTTCGTGGGCATGATTGTCGCGGTCATCATGGGAATTGGATCCTGCTTTGCGGCCATGAATACGATGTACGCTGCCGTGGCATATCGTTCCCGCGAGATTGCCACCTTGCGAGTGATTGGGTTTTCGCGACCCAGCATTTTGACATCGTTTGTCTTCGAATCCATCATGCTGTCGTTATTGGGGGCGCTGCTCGGCATCATCCTCATGCTGCCGTTCAATGGCATGACGACCGGCACGAATAATCCGGTGACGTTCAGCGAAGCTGTCTTTAGTTTGCGAATGACTCCGCAGGTGGTGACGACGGCTGTGATATTCGCAATCGTGATGGGGCTGTTCGGAGGCATTGCTCCCGCGTGGCATGCCGCGCAGCGCGAGATTTTGGCCTCCCTGAGAGATTAGATTGCTTATGCCGCTTGAAACCAAACATGCGGATTTGCAGGGCTTGCGGATCGACCGCTCAGCCCCGGCCGGCGATCCCGCGCCGTGGGCACGGCGCTACATTGTTATCGGAATCGCGATTGTCGCGTTGCTCAGCGTGGGTGCTTTAGCGTATCGCCTGTTGTCACCGAACGTTGCGGAAGTCGATGTGGTCCGTGCCCAAGCAGCAAATACTGGTGATATCGGGGGAGTCGTCCTAACCGCCAGCGGATACATCGTGCCGCACCACAAGATCAATGTGAATTCCAAGGTAACTGGTCGAGTAGCTTGGATCGGCGTTGAGAAAGGCGACAAGGTCAAGCAAGGCCAGGTACTGGTTCGTCTCGAAGACCAGGAATTCCGTGCGCAATATGAACAGGCCAAAGGCGCCGCTGAGAATGCCCGAGCGTACTTGGAAGAATTGCAACATGGGTCTCGTCCTGAAGAGATCGATCAGGCGCAGCACAATCTTGATGAGGCCCGAGCCACGCTGGCCAACGACAAGTTGACCCTGGATCGGGATCGCGAGTTGTGGTCTCAGGGCGTAGTTTCGAGGCAGGCATTCGACGATGCCAGCGCGAAATTCGAAGCCGACCAGCAGAGGGTGCAATCGCTCGAAAAGGCACATCGCCTGGCAAAAATCGGTCCTCGCGAAGAAGAGATTACCCGGGCCAAGGGAGCCTTGTTGCAGGCCGACGGGCAGGAGGCGTACGCGAAATCCTGGCTGGATGCCACTGTCATCCGCGCCCCGGTGACCGGCACGATTCTGGAGCGGACGGCAGAAAAAGGTGAATTGGTGACGGCGCAGTTTGCCAGCGGCGCCGAAGGCGGTCCGCAGGGTCAAGTGGTAGCCCTGGCTGATCTCAACGATATTCAGGTCGAACTCGACATTGCCCAGGACGACTTTGCCAAACTCGCAGCCAAGCAGAAGAGCATCGTCAGCGTCGACGCTTATCCCGATCGCAAGTATCAGGGCGAAATTCATGAAATCTCGCCAGAGGCGAACCGTCAGAAGGCCACTGTGCAGGTCAAAGTGCAGATTCTCGATCCGGACGAGTACCTGCGCCCGGAAATGAACGCCACGGTCAAGTTTCTGGCCGACAATTCAAAGCCCGCCAGTGCAGAGGACTCGGGTGTTTCGGTCCCAACGTCGGCAATTCACGACGACAACGGCAAGAAGGTGATTTTCCTCGCGTTCAATGGAAAGGCGTTGGAACGGGAGGTTCAGGTCATTTCACAGCGCAGCAGTGGATTTACGGTAAAGGGATTAAACGGAGGGGAGAACGTCATCACTGCCGCTCCCTCGACTTTAAAAAACGGCGACAGGATCAAAATCAAGGGGCAATCATGAGCACCGCCACAATTGCGAATACGGCTACGCAGACCAAAGTTGTTCAGGTCCAGAACGTCAGCAAGATTTTCAAGCGCGATGCTTTCGAGGTCAAGGCGCTCGACGATGTCTCAATAGAGATTGCTGCGGGGGAATTTCTCGCGCTGATGGGACCCTCCGGTTCAGGAAAGACGACGCTGCTGAACATGATTGCAGCTATTGATCGGCCGACGTCCGGAGAACTCCGGGTATTGGGCGAGAATATCTTCCGGCTCAGCGACCGCCAATCTGCGCGCTGGCGCAATGAACACATTGGCTATGTTTTTCAGACATTCAATCTGATCCCGGTGCTGACCGCTTTTGAGAACGTGGAGCTGCCATTGCTCCTGACCAAGCTTAACGCTCAGCAAAGGCGTGAACACGTGATGACGGCATTGAAGCTCGTCGGCCTGGAAGAGAGGGCGCACCATCTTCCCAAGCAACTTTCCGGCGGTCAGGAGCAACGAGTGGCGATTGCGCGTGCGATTGTGAGCGATCCGACGCTCCTGCTCGCAGACGAGCCGACCGGCGATCTTGACAGCCATTCGGCCACGGAGATCCTGGAGATACTGAAACGATTGAACGAGGACTTCCAGAAAACAATCGTGATGGTCACGCACGATCCACATGCGGCATCTTACGCGCACGTGACGAGGCATCTGGAGAAGGGCATGCTCTTACCCGCGTAGATGCGCAGCGCAGATCCTTTGTTCAAGAGCCTCACCTATATCTGCGAATCCAACATCGCGTGAGCCTGCGGGTGCTCTGAAACGATCTCTGGCTCAGACACCCATCTCCAGGCGCGGCGCCCGTTGGGGCGGGAGACACTCTGCGCCTCTCCGTACTCCACCAACCGGTTCAGCACCGTCGTGACCGAAGCCAGAGGGTCTTTGTGCCGCAACAGAACCGCCGGCATGCGCTGTTGAATGCGGTCGCAAACCTCGCGCACGCTGAGTGGTGCGTCTGATTCCATCAACACCAGCCTACAAGCCTTTGTGAACCCCGGCTGTCGGCCTACTGTTTTGCGATCCACCAATTCCATCAGATCGTCATCCAGGATCTCGTCACCAAACAGATTGGCTAAGCCGGAGATCGTCTGTTTCAATGTACCAATCCGTTTCATAATGTCGGCCCGCTGTTTCATGAGCTGCCGTAATTCTTCGTGGGCGGTTTTGACCACCTCATGAACGTGCGGGTCGCTGTTCCTAAGAAGACTGTTGCCTACTCCGTTATTGCCATTGTGTTCTTCTTGCATAAACCCTCTCCAGAGTCTCCGCCGCCGTGCAAACGCTCCCTTGCACCGGATACGCAACCCCCTTACTGAAGGTTCCGTCAGTGTGGACGTGTTGCAAAAGTGAAAAATTCATGTCCGAAATCGGGACAAACAGACAGTGTTGCAATACAAAAACGATATTGTTGAGTTAGACGCAGAAACCCCGAAAAAGGTGGAGAGATTTCACAAAGTTGTTAGCGAAAATTGCGGCTGTGTAGCTGGGTGGCACCAAACTAAATACGTCACGGTTTTGGGATGTGTTTGGGGCGAGATCCGCCGTTTACAATTCCGGGGTTGTTGCCAAACCAATGTTGGCCTCCAGGCACGGCAGATTCCACTGAAGCAATTGTTTACAATCGGCAAGCGGGTGGATTCAGGGGGCGTCGGTGAGGTTATCGCAAGTCTTCAGCTTTCCGAATCAGCTTACGCTGATGCGGATGATTTTTCTGCCCTTCATCATCATCAAGCTCGTGGAAGGGCATTACAAAGCGGCGTTGATCCTGTTCGTGCTGGCGGGCCTCAGCGACGGTCTAGACGGTTTGTTGGCGCGGACGCTCAAACAACAAACTTTGCTTGGGCAGTATCTCGATCCCATTGCGGATAAGCTACTACTGAGCACGGTGTTCCTGGTCCTTTCCATCCTGCACAAAATTCCCTGGAAGTTTACGGTTCTAGTCTTCAGCCGGGACATCGCCATGCTGGTCGTTAGCGCGGTGCTGTACGCGATTGCGGGCTTGCGCGACTTCAGACCGAGCATTTTCGGCAAGGCAAACACGTTTGCTCAGGTCGCCGCGGTATTCTTTGTTCTGATGCTGCAACTGGAACCGAACCGATGGATTGCCATTACGCGGACTACATGTTTGCGCGCAGTATTTGCTTTCACCATCATTTCATGGCTGCACTATACCTTCATCGTGGGGCACCGCCTGCGCGCAGTACCCCACGCATCATCCCATCTTTAGTCCTCGATGGCGGGACCTGAAAGCGGCCCTGAAGCACACGCCACAGCTCGTTTTAACAGAACCCACATTTACGAGCTGCAGCGTGTGGCAGCCAAGTACCTATCTCATCTCACAGCCTATTTGTGTCGTACCACATACTTCTTCGTTCCATCGTTTTTTCAGATCGGCTGCTTGGGGAACCGTCTTCGGTTTGCGTGTGACTTCTTTCGCGCTGGCTGTTCCGGTTTGCTGCGGAATGAGTGCAGCGAAGCCATTTACTGTGGTCAAGATGAGGTTAACGGCCGCTGTGACCTTCGCAGAGAGCGCGGGGTCAGCAATGTGTGCGGCCTGCAACACTGCCGGCAAATTCTGGTTGAGGTCAGCGATTGCGTTCTGGATTTTTTGAGTTGCCGAGGTGCTCGGATTTGCTTCGTACTCGTCATAAAGAGACTGAAGCAGATGAAGATCCCGATTTGCCTGGTTTGCGATGTTTTGGATGGCTGCGGTATCGCCGGAACTGAGCGGTTTGCCGGACTGCAATGTCGTAACGAGACTGCCGATGTTCAAAGCCATTTGCGCGAGCACCGGGAGATCGGCAAGGGCGACCTTGATCCACTGTGCCGTGCAACCTGTGGCTATCAGCGACAGGCATAGCAGCATCATTAAGAGTGTTTTCGATCTAGAATTACATGTCATCTGGTTTCTCCTTTTTTGAATTAGCAATGCGATCCCTGGACGAATATCTGAGTGAGGCCGAACAAGCTCACGGTCATCTGTGTGCCGGGCAGGTATTGGGCGTCCGCCTTGCCATGCTCGGCTTGGCGAAGCTGGGCATCGACGATCCTCGTGGTAAGGACCGGAAGCGGCTAGTCACGTTCGTAGAAATCGATCGATGTGCCACGGACGCCGTGGCCGTTGTCACCGGCTGCCGATTGGGCAAACGGGCGCTGAAATTCCGCGATTGGGGAAAAGTGGCGGCAACCTTCGTTGACGTCAGCACCGGAAAAGCGGTGCGGATCGCCGCTAAAGAATCGTCGAAAGCGCTGGCCCGCCAAATGCATCCTGAAATCAGCGACAAAAACAGCCAGCAAATGCTGGCTTATCGCGAAATCTCGGATGACGACCTATTCACCACGCAGTGGGTGAAGGTCGAACTGCCTCCAGAAGAATTTCCAGGCTACAAAGGTGAACGAATTGTTTGCGATGTTTGCGGCGAAGGCATCAACTTTCGCCGCGAAGTTCGGCGTGAAAGCAAAGTACTTTGCCGCAGCTGCGCCGGCGAGCGGTACTACGAGCCGCTTTAGCAAATCTTCCCGAGATGCGGTTCGGATCTCAGCGTGCGGACTGTTCGTACGCGTGTGCTATGCGCAGAATCGTGCCCTCATCGAAATGCTTGCCGAGAATCTGCAATCCAATCGGCAGCTTTTCTTTAGTCGCTCCGCAGGGGATGGAAATTCCCGGAATGCCGGCGAGATCGGCTGTTACCGTGTAGATGTCTGCCAGATACATTGCCAAGGGATCATCCACTTTCTCGCCGAGCTTAAACGCCGCAGTTGGGCTCGTCGGGGTCACAATCGCATCGACTTTTTGGAAAGCTTCGCGGAAATCCTGTGCCAGAAGTGTACGAACTTTCTGTGCCTTCAGATAATAGGCATCGTAGTAGCCGGCGCTGAGCGCGTACGTGCCGAGCATAATTCGGCGCTTCACTTCCGTGCCGAATCCCTGCGCTCGGGTCATGCGATACATTTCTGAGAGCGCACGCCCGCCTTTTGCGCGCAAACCGTAACGAACTCCGTCATAGCGAGCGAGATTCGATGATGCTTCCGCAGTCGCAACGATGTAGTACGTCGGAATCGCATACTTCGTGTGAGGCAGAGATACGGGTACGATCTCACACCCGAGTTGAGCCAGCTTTTCGATGGCAGATTCCACCGCGGTCTGAACCTCGCCGTCCAAACCGTCTCCGAAATATTCCTGGGCGATTCCAATCTTGAACGCCTGAATTGGTTTTTCCAGTTCAGCAACGTAGTCTGGAACCGGCAAATCGGCGGAAGTGGAGTCCATCGGATCACGACCTGCAATTGCTCGAAGCACGATCGCGGCATCCTTCACGGTTTTGGTAAGCGGGCCGATATGGTCGAGCGACGACGCGAACGCAATCAGACCGTAGCGCGAAACGCGCCCATACGTCGGCATGAGCCCGACCACCCCGCAGAATGAAGCCGGTTGCCGGATGGAACCACCGGTGTCTGAGCCAAGGGCTGCCAACGCCATGTCCGCGGCTACGGCAGCGGCCGAGCCGCCGGAAGACCCACCGGGAACGCGGGTCAAGTCGCGCGGGTTGTGAACCGGACGCCATGCCGAATTCTCGTTCGACGATCCCATGGCAAATTCATCGCAGTTGGTTTTTCCCAGCACAACCGCGCCAGCAGCCTCCAATCGGGACACGGCGGTGCAGTCGTACGGCGGGATGTAATTGCCGAGAATTCTCGATCCCACGGTGGTGCGCACTCCGCGCGTGACCATCACATCTTTGATCGCTACAGGTACGCCGCCCAGTGACGGAAGCTCTTCGCCTTTTGCTGCCAGAGCGTCGATCTCGGCCGCCTTGCCCCGCGCGCGATCTTTCGAAAGAGTCAGGTATGCACCAATCTGCGGATCGTCGGCCTCGATTTTCGCGTAGTACCGTTCCGCCAACTCTCCGGCGGTTGTGCTTCGCTGCTGAACGGCTAGACGAGCTGCGTCGATCGTGAGTGAACTAAGATCCATGGATTAGTTTCAGTTACTCGTGTGGGAATGTAGTTAGTGGTCAATGGAGGTGTCATTCCGAGGAGCAGCACGACGAGGAATCTGTTTCCTGAATATGCAAACAGCAGATTCCTCACCGCTAAAGCGGATTCGGAATGACAAATCAATATCATTCTCTTTCAATTACCTTAGGCACGCGGAAGAAGGTTCCATCCGTTTCGGGGGCATTGGCGAGAGCAAGTTCTCGCGGAAGCGACTTTCGAAGGCCCTCCACAATGTCGTCCCGGCTGGCGTAGGAGAAACGGTCCGCACTCTGATTTTCGAAAGTTTTACCGTACGCTTCTTCGACTTGCGTCATCGGCGGCACATTCGCCGTGTCCACCTCGTTCAAGCGATCGATATAGTCGAGGATCGAATTCAGCTCATGCTGCAGGCGTGCGCGTTCCTCGCCATTCAATTCCAAATTGGCAAGATCAGCAACGTATGCGACGTCCTGCTCAGCGACTTTCATCCTCAGATCTCATCAGACCCGCGAATTCTCCCTCTATTTTCAGATTAGCAGTTTTGCCCAGGGTCTTATGACACAGTTTGGAGAATTATTTCTTGAACAGGTTCAGCAACTTATAGGATTTCTTGTCGAAGAGGGGGCTTGACAAGATATGCGCCCAAGCCATGATTTCCGTCTCATCCTGCGATTTTTCCCGATTTGGATCAGCGCTGAGCTTGCGTCGGTGCCGAAAGAGGAAATTCGCGAAGCACCATATTCATGGCTTCCTGTTGGTTCTGCAGCCGCCCCTCAAGCTGCCCGTCTTCTACCGCTGCCAAAATCTGCTTAAACTGCGGCCCGGGTTTGTACCCGGCAGAGATCAAGTCCTCGCCGGTAAGTAACGGAATTGGGCGCATGACCGACTGCGGCATCGCCGCGCGCTTGTGGCGCGTGAACTCGTACAGACTCAAATCGCCGTGACTCGCCAGGCAATCGAGCCGATGCAACTCCAAATGTTCATCGAAATGTGGCAGTCGAACGAATCGCTTGAAGGTCGACTCTTTCATGCGCTGCACGTCGGCAAAGCGCATGTGGTTGTCCACCAGCGCCAGAATTTGCTTCGTATCTTCATTCGAGAAACGCAAGCGCCGGCAGACCTCCTCCGCCATCCTGACTCCGACGTCCACGTGGTCGTCGAATCGAATGCGGTCGGGCGCTATGCGGAAGGTTGGCGGCTTGCCCACGTCGTGCAGCAGTGCTCCCCAGGCCAGAGTTGGCGAGCACGGCGGCGGCAGATGCTGTAACAGAAGCAGCGTGTGTACGAAAACGTCCCCCTCCGGATGAAACTGGGGAGGTTGGGCCACGCCTTTCATGGCCTCGATCTCCGGCAAGACTTCGTGCAGCAGACCAGATTCGTCGAGCAGAAGAAAACCGCCGCGGGCGTGACCCTCGGTTAGAACTTTGGTGAGTTCATCGCGAATGCGCTCGCGCGAAACTTGAAGAATTTGTGACGCGAGCTTGCGAACGGCCGCGAATGTCGCTGGCTCAATTGTGTAATTGAAGCGTGCGGCAAACCGGACCGCTCGCAGCATGCGGAGCTTGTCCTCGGCAAAGCGCTGTTCGGGATCGCCGATCGCGCGGATAATGTTGGCTCCAAGGTCCTCGCGCCCACCGACGAAGTCCAGAACCTGGTCCGTAATCGGATCAAGCAACAGGCCGTTGATCGTAAAATCCCGCCGCTGCACATC
>JAFAGX010000067.1 GCA_019237515.1 Acidobacteriaceae bacterium | reverse complement strand
AATTGTCGCAAGCATCGCCAGCGCAGCCACCCAGGCATTGTGTGTTGTTCCGCACTCAGCTGCTTCGCCTTTCAGCGTGCTTCTGGCCGCTATCGTCGGAATCGCAGCGAACCATGCCATGGCGCCGAGCAGAGGAATGTCGTAAACGCTGCCCGTGTAGTATCGGTGAAGGTCGATCGCGAAACTAGCGGCGATCGAACTCGCCGCATACAACGTAGCCGCACCCAGCAGGTGACCGTAGATGCGCTTCCAGCTGCCACGGCTTCCTATCCATATCGCGGTCAAGTAGGTTAGTAGCACGGAATGTTCAACCAGATAGAGCAGGTCAAAGCTGCGACCGTAGAGGCCAACATCCGGCGAAACGTATTGCCAGGGAATCACGACGAACAAGTAGAGATAAAACCACCACAGCAACAGCATCGCAAAATCGAAGCGTCCAAGCTGCGAGCCGGATTCGCTATGTTCGCGGTCCGGGCGTATAGCCAGGGCAGCCATCATCGGTACCAGATGCAGGAAAAGGGCGATGTCGCCGCCAAATGGATTCGGCACTTCCTGGCCGAGCCAAACTTCGAAAAACGTCCACAGCAATTGGACGATCAGCCAAAGCCCGAAACCAAATGATAGGAAGGCCCAGAAAAGTCTTTCCCGATGCCCCGTTCGAAACGTGACTTTCAGCAGATAAACCAGGGCTACGAATATCAGCGCACATTGACTTCCATCGCCGACGGCGGTCAGAGTCGGACTATGGGGTAGAGACAGCGATAACGCAGCGTTCAGTACGACCACCGCGCCGAGCAAAACCCAAAGCTTGTTCCTGGCGATCAGACGCACACCCACAGGGTGATTCTAAGGACGGACTGCCAGACGTAACAGTTACGATAGTCATGCAGTAAATCCATGAAACTATTGCGGCTACCTTCTCGTATACATAAGAGTCTAAGGTTCGGGACGACTCCGGAAATTCAGATCACTTGCGCGCGGAGAAACCCTGCTCGATCTCCTCGCTAAACAGTGCTCTCGGTACACTGGTACAAGGCATGCGGTTGTTATTTGAAATCTTTGGGCAAACGTTGCGCACCCTCTGGGCGCACAAGTTGCGTTCATTTCTTACGATGTTTGGTATCGCCTGGGGCATTGGATCACTGTTGTTGCTAGTGGGACTCGGCGAGGGTTTTCGTACTGGCCAGCGCAAGGAGTTCAACGAACTCGGCGAGAACGTTATGTTTATCTGGGGTGGGCGTGCGCCGGCCGTAAGCGGTAGTTTCACCAGCATGCACCAGTACTACCTCACCTACAAGGATTATGAGGACATTGCCGCCGAGTGTCCCGACGTTAACATTGCAATACCGGCGATCCAACGCAGCGATATTCGAGCGGTCAGTGATTTCTACCAGAGCAGCGGCCAAATTGTCGGAGTCTTGCCGAAGTTCAATACCATCCGCTATATGCCCATCGTGGACGGTCGCTGGTTGGACGACCTCGACAACAGCCAAAAGCGCAGGGTTATTGTTCTGGGTGACGAGGCTCGGCGCTTGCTTTTCCCCGGCCGCCCGGCAATTGGCAGCACCATTTTGCTGAATGGCGTCGGTTTTCAGGTAATTGGAACCCTAAAGCGCATCGGCCACGGCGATGAAACCAATCAGAACCTGAAGAACTTCGTGCCGTATACGACCATGCACGAGCTGTTTCCCGCGCTCAATGTCGGCGATACCCGCGATGCCATTTCGACCATCGATTACCAGCCGAAATCTCGGGAATTGCATGACGTTGCCAAAATTGAGGTGCACAAAATCATCGCCCGCAATCATGGCTTCGACTTTCGGAGTCCGGACGCCTTTGATGAATGGGATACGGTACGAACCATGGACCAGGTTGGCAAGATCTTCGACGTTATGGATTTCTTCCTCGGCAGCGTGGGCCTGGTGACGCTGGCGTTGGGGGCGATTGGCATCATCAACATCATGCTGGTGTCGGTGGCGGATCGAACTCGCGAAATCGGCTTACGCAAAGCGTTGGGCGCCACAAATCGCAGTATCCTCTTTCAGTTTTTCACCGAAGGTGCGTTCTTGACGCTGCTGAGCGGCGGCATCGGTATGGGAACTTCGGCTGGGTTGATGGCAGCCTTATCTCTATTGCCATCGCCTCCAGGGTGGGACACTCCTAAGCTGGTACCGGTGACGGCCGCATTGGCCATCGGTTCCCTCGCTGTGGCTGGAACCGTTGCCGGCCTCTATCCTGCCAAAAAAGCAGCCATGCTTCAGCCAGTGGAGGCGCTTCGCCGCGAATAACCTATGAAGCGGGATCTTCTTCGGCAGGCCTATCAAGCGATGCGCCACGATCTGCGTAAGACCGTTCTCACCATGCTGGGCATGGCTTGGGGCATCGCGACCGTCGTGGTGCTTCTTGCCTATGGCAATGGCTTCTCACGAGCCATCGAGAACATCTTTGAGAGCTTCGGCGCAACCGCGATCGGCATTTTCCCCAACCGCACCTCGGAACAGGCCGGCGGCAACAAAGCTGGTGTGCAGGTGCGCTTCACAAATGACGACGTCGAGTTGTTGCGAAACGTAGTTCCCCTGGTGCGGCACATGTCGCGGCATTCGGAAAAGCCCTCGGTGGTTCAGCACGGACCGCGGTCGTACAATTTTCCTGTCCTCGGTTTGGATCCGCCGATTTATGACATCTGGAATTTGCAAATGGCTGATGGACGTTTTTTCAATGACCAGGACAACCTCGGTCACGGACTTTACGCGGTCATTGGCTCTGAGGCCAAAGACAAGCTCTTTTCGGGAATGCCTGCTCTGGGAGACTCGATTCGGGTCAACGGAGTTGCCTTCAAGATCATCGGCGTGTTGAAACCCCGAATGCAGGAAGGCGATGACGACGACAACCGCACGATTTATATTCCCTATGGCTCCATGGATGTTTTGAGGGATACGCATTATGTCGACGGAATCTGGTTGGACTCACTCGGCTTGGATCACGACAAGTTGACCAAAACCGTGCGTGATTCGTTGGCTCTCGCCCACGGCTTTAAGCCAAGCGATGAGCGGGCGGTCTTCATCTTCGATGCCCAGAAGCAGCTCTCACAATTCAGCATCATCAGCATGGGGTTGAAGATTTTGATGGGATTTATTGGAACGATCACGCTCGGCATTGGCGGAATCGGCTTGATGAATATCATGCTGGTTTCGGTAACGCAACGCACGCGCGAGATTGGCGTCGAAAAGGCTTTGGGCGCTCGGAAACGTGACATCCTGTTCCAGTTTCTTTCGGAAGCGCTGGTGATTACTGCCGTCGGAGGAGTGCTGGGAATCTTGCTTTCCTACGCAATTTCGCTCTCGGTGGGCACCCTCACCCTATACAGCGCCATGGCCTCGCATGCGGAGGCCGGAGATATTCATTTGACAGTGGCGCCCCGTGTGCTGCTGATCTCGACCATCATCCTTGCCTTTGTTGGTGTCTGCAGCGGCATGTTTCCTGCTATGCGAGCCGCCAATCTGGATCCAATCGAAGCACTCAGGTACGAGTGACCATTCCTCTGTCGGACAGTAACGCTGATCCCACGTCTCGCAAAGGAGGCGAGACATGGGGCGCGCTAGCTCCATGAATTAAAGCTTCGCGACAGGCAAGAACCGCGGCGGCTTTCGCGCCTTGGTCATCTGCTCAAAACCGTACGCGATCTTGAACAGTGTCGGCTCGGTCCAGGCGCGTCCGAAGAATGAAATCCCGACCGGCAGGCCAAAGATGAACCCTGCGGGGACGGTAATGTCCGGATACCCCGCAACTGCGGCGGCGTTGGAACTCCCGCCGGGCGCATGATCTCCATTCACGAGATCCGTGATCCACGCCGGACAGCCCGTCGGCGCCATCAGCGCGTCAAGCTTGGATTGATCCATGACCGCGTCGATGCCTTCCTTGCGCGAGAGACGATGGTTTGTATCCAAAGCGTCGAGGTATTCTTTGGTGGTGAGTGGTCCCTTCGCCTCAGCCTTTATGAAAAGATCCTGCCCAAAAAAAGGCATCTCTTTTTCTTTATTTCGTTCATTGAATTCAATGATGTCCTTCAGCGATGCTGGCGCCCCCGGACGCCCAGCCAAATAGGTATTGAGATCCGCCTTTAGCTCGTACAGCAAGACAGAAAATTCTGTGCTATCGAATTTGCCGTGAGTTGGTAAATCGGCCGGATCGATGATCTCCGCTCCCGCTGCTTTCATTTCGGCGATCAGGTTGTTCATGAGGTCATCCACCGCATCATTGAAGCCAAGATATTTCCTCGCCACCCCGATTCGCGCGCCGCGCAATCCATTGGGATTCAGGAATTGCGTGTAATCCATCACTCTACCTTTGCTATCCGCTGTAGCCGGGTCGTGGGAATCGACGCCAACAAGCGCGCTCAGCAAAATAGCCAAATCGCGAACTGTTCGTGCCATGGGGCCGGCCGTGTCCTGGCTGTGGGAGATTGGAATAATGCCCGAACGGCTCAATAATCCCAAGGTTGGTTTGATTCCAGCAATTCCGTTAGCAGAAGAAGGGCAGACGACCGAGCCGTCGGTTTCCGTGCCCACGGCGGCCGCACAGAGATTCGCGGACACCGCTGCACCTGAACCGGAACTTGATCCACAAGGGTTACGATCGAGCGCGTAAGGATTCTTAGTCAGCCCGCCGCGGCCGCTCCATCCGCTGGTCGAATGCGACGACCGAATGTTCGCCCACTCACTGAGGTTCGTCTTTCCCAGAAGGACTGCGCCTGCATCGCGCAGTTTTTGCGCCACGAAAGAATCGCGCGCCGGCTTGGATCCCAATAACGCAAGCGAACCTGCGGTGGTTTGCATCCGGTCGGCGGTATCAATGTTGTCCTTAATCAGTATCGGAATTCCGTGCAATGGGCCTCGTACATGCCCTGCCTGGCGCTCTTTATCCAGCCCGTCGGCAATGGACAAAGCATCCGGGTTGACTTCGATCACGCTGGCCAGTGCTGGCCCTTGCTTGTCAATTTCCTCGATTCTCTGCAGGTATTTTTCCGTGATCGCGTGGGAACTGTATTTGCCGGAAGCCATTCCCGAATGCAGGTCACCTATAGTGACTTCGTCCAACTCGAACGATTTCGGTTGTGTCTCATCCGGCGGCACTGCGCCGAGCGCGCGTGCTCCGGCCAAAGCAGGTATAGCGGAAATTACCACTCCGGTTGTTTTCAAAAAGTTTCTGCGCTGAGGGGAATTGCAGGGTGGGGTGTTCAATTCCGTTTTCTCCTGTCCGTTCGGACTAAATTGGAAACGGAATTATAGGGGATAGGTCAACCGCACATGTCAATGTGCGTAGCACGCCTCCCTAGTTGATCGAAAGCTTCAGTCGGCGGATAAGCTGCACGGACGAAGTGGCTACGGGCAAATTATGCGAGCCCCAACCGCGCCAAGCCTGGGATACATCTAGCGGAAATCAGGACCCAACTATGTGCGCACGGTTTCGCCAACCATGGCGGTGGCAGCTCTCCTGATTTCCTGGCCAGCGTTAGTGCGCTCGAGGTGTTTACGGATCTTCCGCAACTCCATGAAGTTCAGTCCGGTGACAGTCGCAATGACCGACCCAAACATAATCAGCACCATGCTATCCATCGCGTGCGGGCTCCTTTCCCGCGGCCATCCTGATGTCGGCCATTGTACCCACAATCGTACGCGCAAAATA
>JAFAGX010000542.1 GCA_019237515.1 Acidobacteriaceae bacterium | reverse complement strand
CTGATCACGGACAAAAGCTCCTCGACAAAGCTGCAGAACTCGGCCGGATTCTGAACGGACTAATAAGCTCGATCAAACCGGCCGCCTGAGAACTAAGAACTGACAACTGAGAACTGGTATCATCCTCGCGCTGAATGAATCCCATTGCCCTAAGCCTCCTGCTCGGTCTAACGGCTGCAGTCGCTAATGTGTTTGGTGGCGCGATTATTGTTCAGAAGCATTGGGAGCGCGCTTATCTCAAATACTTCGTGGCCTTGGGCGCAGGCTTCATGCTGGCGACCGCGATTGTTGAAGTCTTCCCCGCCAGCCTCGATTTACGCGGCAAGGATGCGGCTTATTTGGTTTTGGTCGGGTATTTGATCATTCACTTCTTCGAGCACACCGTCACCCCGCATTTCCATTTCGGCGAGGAAACGCACGAAGATCAATTTGTCCACGCACACAAAGGCTTTTCCGTCCTGCTGGGGCTCATCATTCACACTTTCTTCGACGGGATTGCAATTACCTCAGGCTTTCTAGTTTCGAACTGGTTGGGCTGGATCATCTTTGTTGCAATTTTCCTGCACAAAATTCCTGAGGGTTTCACCATAGCATCCGTGATGCTCGCCAGCGGGCGGAGCCGCGGAGTGGCATGGGGCGCGTCAGTGATTTTGGGCGGAGCCACCTTTGCCGGCGTGTTGGTGATGGCCTTGCTTCGGCATGAGGTGAGCTTCGGGCTGCCCCTATCGGCAGGAGTCACAATTTACGTGGCGGCTTCAGATCTTATGCCAGAAGTGAACCGGGAACCAGGAGCGCGGACAGCATTTGTGGTTTTCCTGGGAGTGGCGTTCTTATTTCTACTCGACCACTTCTTCCACGTTCACTAAGCCAGCAGACGCGCGGCCTCCTGAGCGTAGTAAGTAAGAATAATGCTGGCTCCGGCGCGCCGGATAGATGTCAAAGATTCCAGCATTACACGCTCGCGGTCGATCCAGTTATTGCGGGCAGCGGCCTCGATCATGGCGTACTCTCCCGAAACCTGATAAGCGGCGAGCGGCAGGTCGAAACGCTGGCGTGCAGCGGCAATCACGTCTAAATATGGCATTGCCGGCTTCACCATGATCATGTCTGCGCCTTCTTCAATGTCGAGCTCGATCTCGCGCATGGCTTCCCGCAGATTTGCGCCATCCATCTGATAAGAGCGGCGATCGCCGAATTGCGGAGCAGAATCCGCAGCTTCACGGAATGGGCCGTAAAAGCCAGAGGCGAATTTTGCGGCGTAAGAAAGAATCGGCGTGTTATTTAGCCCCACCGCATCCAATGCCTTGCGAATCGCACCCACGCGGCCATCCATCATGTCTGAAGGGGCGATCACATCCACGCCAGCCCGCGCCAAGGAAACTGCAGTTCGGGCGAGGATCTCCAATGTTTCGTCATTCACGATTTCGTATTCCGTCGCTGCAACTGGCGGCGCAGCGACTGCGGCCCCTAGTGACCGGGGATGGCTGGCACGAACCACCCCACAATGACCATGCGACATGTATTCGCAAAGGCAAACATCACCCATGATCACAAGTTCGGGAACCTCGCGCTTGATTGCTCGTGCCGCTTGCTGCACGATGCCATCTTCCGCCCATGCTCCGGTAGCGATTTCATCTTTGCTTTCAGGCAGGCCAAAAAGAATGATGGCTGGAACGCCTAGCGAATACGTCTTGTTTGCTTCTTTTACAGCTTCGTCAACAGAAAGATTGCAGACCCCCGGCATCGAACGCACTGCTTTTCGAACTCCCTCGCCGGGGCACACAAACATTGGATACACAAAGGATGCAGGCGAGAGGCGTGTCTCTCGTACCATCGAGCGCAGCAGCTCGGTTTGGCGGAGACGTCGGAGCCGGGTTTCAGGAAAACTCATCGGGATGCGCTATGTTCCACTTCCAGCGATTCTAGCAGAGCGCGTTCCCGAGACCTCACGGGATCCGGTCTAAACCCTATCCTTTCAGCACCTGACAAGTGATCTCGGTCACAGACGCGAGTAGCAGAAGTCGTCGGAGCAACTGCATCTCTCATTTCTTCGCACCAGCCTTCTTGTAACATTATTCTCATGCCTCTCACGCATACCAGCTCGCGAGTCCTGGAATTCGACTCCTTGCGGGATTTATTGCGTGGATACGCGGCCTCGCCGTTGGGCCAAGCACGTATCGGTCAACTCAGTCCTTCTGCGGATCGCGATTGGATTGAAAATCAGCACCAGCTCACCACAGAAATTCGCGAGTTTCGGCGGGTCGGGGGAAGCTTCGATTTTTCTGGCTTGCTTGACGCCAGCGCGCAAGTCGAGAAGTCGCGCATTACCGGAGCGGCGCTCGAAATTGCCGAAATCAGAGACGTCATACTTGTAGTGGATCGGGCTGCGGAGTGGCGTCAGATCGCATTAAATCCTCCGGCTGCCATGAAGATTCCCTGGAAGGCAGCTGCAGAGCTTTCCTCCAACATTGCGGATTTGACGATTCTGCTGCGCTTTTTTCGAAACAAAATTCTCCCTGACGGCACGCTGGATGACCGGGCTTCGCCGGAGTTGGCACGGGTTCGCCGGGAGGTCGAGAAGCAGCGCCGGGCAATTCAGGACTCGCTTCGCCACTATCTTCGACACCTGGCTGAAGGAGGTACTGTTCAGGACGAAGTGGTTACGATCCGCGGTGAGCGGTTTGTGATTCCCGTCAAGGTCGAGCAGAAGCGGCGAGTACAGGGAGTGGTGCACGGAGCAAGCTCGAGTGGTCAAACCGTGTTTGTGGAACCTCTGGAAACGATCGAACAAAACAACGAATTAGTGCGTCTTCTCGAAGAAGAACAGGCTGAAACTCATCGCATTTTACTGGAAATGACCAGCCGCATCAGCGAGTACGCTGAGGCGATCATCGCCGCCCTGGATACTTTGAGAGAAATCGAATTGCATTTCGCGGAAGCGCGATTTGCCGAAGATTACAACTGCGTTCCCGTCGGGTTCGCGGCGGCAGCGAATGAGCGCCAGTTGATTCTGCAAAAAGCCCGGCACCCCCTGCTGGAACGAAACTTGAAACTGAAAGGCGGCCATATCGTTCCAATCAGCGTTGAACTACAGGGCGAGCAGAAAGAACTAATCATCACCGGCCCAAATACCGGTGGTAAGACGGTTGCGCTCAAAACGATCGGGATGCTGGTCTTGATGGCGCAGGCGGGACTACCTGTTCCTGC
>JAFAGX010000537.1 GCA_019237515.1 Acidobacteriaceae bacterium | reverse complement strand
GGGATCGAGCTCAACCGCGCGCTTGAAGTACGACAAAGCGGCGAAATCGCCTTGTTCGTCCAGGGCTCTCACTCCAAGCGTGTAAGCTTGAAGCGCCTCCAAAGAAGACGTAGTTACCTGCTCTGCAGGCAGGTCGAATTTCTGAATCGAACTGAGAGATTCGCCAAGTTTTTCGCGCAGCCGAGTCGATGCCTGATCCAAAGCATGCAGAACCTGTTCTTTGCTGCTGGCCTGCGCTCCTTCCCGGGCCAAAGTGTCTCCGGTTTGACAGTTGCTCGCTTCCAGCCCAAGTGCGTACTGGCTTCCCAGGTTGGCAATTGACCCGGCCAGTACCGCTTTGCTGCCGGTTCGTTTGCATAGCTGAGACGCCAGATCCCGCGTAACCGGCTCGGTCGCCGCCAGCCCCATGAGCTTGAGATTTTCTTGAACGCGACGTTCCGGAAGCACATTTATAAAAGGAGATTGGTCAAGGCTTGCGGCAAGTGCCTGTTTGAGCGTTTCATCGAATACAGGATCGCCCGTGGTGTTTGTGAAATCGGCCAGGACAATCGTGTCTTTATCGGTGAGTTTCGGCGCACGGTGCAGAAACAAGGGAGTGGCCACAGCTATGGCGATCAGTGCTCCTACTGCAATAGTGAACGGCAGGCGAACTCTGCGTCTCGGAGAAGCGATAGTTTCTACATTCGATAATTTCTGCGATTCCGTGTCACGCTTGAGCCGTTGCAGGTCGGTACGAACGTCAGAAGCGTGCTGGTAGCGCAGGTTACGATCTTTCTCCAGGCACTTGGTGACGATTCGTTCCAGATCAGAAGGAATGTCCGGCTTGAATTGGGGTAATGGAGCAGGAGTACGGTTCAGGATTCCATCGAAGATAACTGCCGTGCTCTCGCCACTGAAGGGCAGCTTTCCGCTTGCCATTTCGTACAACACAGTTCCTAACGAGAACAGATCAGTTCGGGCGTCGAGTTCCTTCGCGCGGGCCTGTTCTGGTGACATGTAAGCCACCGTACCGACTGCGGTACCCGGACTGGTGAGATGCTCTTCCAGCGTGACCGTGGTTTGCGCAGCATCCGCCGCGGCGGCGAGCGGGACGGATACTTTCGCTAGTCCGAAATCCAAAATCTTGGCGTGCCCTCGCTTCGTGACAAAGATGTTCGCCGGTTTAATGTCACGATGGATGATTCCCGCGGAGTGGGCGGCATCGAGCGCATCCGTAATCTCAATTGCAAGCGACAGTACTTCCTCGATCTCCATCGGCTTCCCACCGATGCGGTGCTTCAGCGTCAGGCCTTCCAAATACTCCATCGCAATGAAGGATTGATCGCCGTGTCTTCCGATTTCATAAATAGTGCAGATATTCGGGTGATTAAGCGCTGATGCGGCACGAGCTTCGCGCCGGAAGCGTTCCAGCGCCTGCTGATCTCGGGCAAGATTCTCCGGCAGGAATTTCAGGGCGACGAAGCGGCCAAGCTCGGTGTCTTCGGCCTTGTAGACGACACCCATTCCGCCACCACCCAGTTTTTCCAGAATGCGGTAGTGCGAGAGGGTTTGGCCGATGAGTTGCGATGGTGTGGCCATCGGCGGGAATGGTAGGACGACCCCGGACGGAAGTCAAAAAGAGAGTTTCTTAAAATCCAGCAGCTGCCGCAGCACTGGTCGCATGTAGAGGCACTACTTTATCCACACTAGTGATCTTTAAAACTTCCTCCACATGTCCGGTTGCGCCCGAAAGCCGCAGTTCGCCTCCAGCGCCCTTCACTTGCGCAGCCGAGCTCATGATGATTCCAATTCCCGTGCTGTCAATGTGGGTTACGCCTCTTAAATCGAGAATGACTTTTTTCTGATTCTCACGGACCAGATTTTCGGTTGTCCACTCGAGCTGCTTGCAATCCCGCCCCAGGGTGAGCTTTCCACTCAGCTCAAGGATCACGACATCAGGGGGTGCGTACTTGGTTTCAATTTGTAGCATGTCGGCGCCCGCAAGATTTCGGCTTGACGCGGCAACGATATACCAGGAAAGCACAAAGTCAAGCTTAAAGATAGTTAGGTAGTGCTCAATTTGAATTCTTGCCCAAGCCGCAGTCGTCCTGAGCGAAGCCGTCTGTCGGGCGGAGCGAAGGATCTCGGTTGGGTTGCCCAGAGGCTTCCCGCCAGATCCCCCCGCTGGTAAAAACGCGGCGCTTCGGGATGACGCACAAAACGGAAGTTTCAAACTAAGCCGCTACCTATAGTTATTGCAGCTTCGCGTACTCGGATCTGGCTTGCTTCAGGACGGGGATGTCGGGATCAGCGTCCTTCCACATCGCAAAGAGATCCTGATATGTCGTGCGAGCGTTCGCGGTGTCGTGCTGCGCCGCGAAAGCACGGGCTAAGCCAAGTTGGGCACGAGGATAATAAAACGAGAATTGCTGCAGCCCCCGGTGGTTTAGGTATTTATGGAATTCTTGAATAGCATCGGCTGGATCGCCGTTGGCTGCCTCGGCTTCCCCCAGCAAGATATGGATAGCCAGAAACTGGCCGTCATCGTAGGGTTGGGCGACGGCAAGTGATTGAATGGCGGCGGCCGCTTTGCCGTGGTGCAACTGCAATTGCGCCTCCACCTCGGGGCCAAGTACATTCTGAACGAACGTATCGTCGGGGCGGGCGCGGCGGGCTTCGGCAATCAGCGATTCTGCTTTTTGATCCTGGCCGGCCATGACGCAGACACTCGCCACACGCGCAATGAAAGACGGATCGTGCGAGAGCGCCAGTGCGCCATCGATCTGCTCAGCAGCGTTGGAAGAATATCCTAACGCGGCCTCTGTTTCCGCCTCGTCCATCAGGTGGTCCGCGGCGACGTCTGCGATGCCCAGGCTTTTGGCTCGCTCAACTGCTTTCTTCCGCAAGTCCCGTTCCTGTGACAGGTGACCGAGTGCGGCCGCATGCGATGCTTCCAGTTCCAAGACCCGCAACTCGCCTTCGGGACTGGATTTGCCTGATTCTTCCAGGTGTGCTGCAGCAGCAGCGTCTCCATGCAAAATCGCCGACGCCGCCAGGGCAATGTAAAGCCCGTTACTCTTGATATTGCGCTGCTGCGCCTGCGCCAACAGTGCGTCAGAATTATCCAAACGCCCGAGCGCGCGGTACGCGCCTGCGCCAACCAGATAGCAGTTGACGGTATCCGGCTGCAGGCGGATCGCCTCGAGGCAATTCTCCACCGCCTTTTCGTTTTGCCCGAGTTGCTGATAAGCCACCGCAACATTGATGCGGGAAACCTCGTCTCGTGGATAAGTTTGCTTCATCAGTTCCCAGGCTTGGGTCGTCTTTTCTATCTGACCGATATCGAAGTAGTAGTACGCGGTGATGTAGAGCCGTTCGTATTCGCTGGTCCGATCACGCAATTCGAATGCTTTCGCCACTTCTTTCCTGGCCAAAGAAGGCTGGTCGGTGTTTCCACCAACAATGCCCAATCGCAAATGCGCCAATGCGAAATTCGGATCGAGCTCGATGGCCCGCTGATAAAAGGGCACGGCTGCTATGTCCTCAAGCTTGTTGTGCTGCTGATCGCCAAGGGTGAATGCTTTCAAGGCTTCGAGCGAAGAAGTGGTGGCCTGGTCCAGTGGCTTGTCGAACTTCTGTACCGAAGCCAGCGACTCGCCCAATTTTTCACGAAGCTTGGTGGCAGCCTCGCCCAGACTGCCTAACACCGCATCCTTTCCGCCTGCTTGCTGCTGAGCTTGAGCAAGCGAATCACCGGTCGAAGCATTGAGTGCTTCCAAGGTGATGAGATATTGATTGCCAACGGCGGCAATGGATCCTGTGAGCATTGCCTTGATCCCATCGCGCTGGCAGATTTCCTTGCCAACCTCGCCGGTCACGATTTGATCCGCAGGCCGGCCCATATATTTCAACGTCTTCTGCACCTGCTGCTCAGGAACTACATTAAGAAAAGGCGATTGCTGTAGATCGACTGCCAGGGCTTTCTTCAAGGTGCCATCAAAAACGGCATCGCCGGTTGTATTGACGAAATCGGTGACCAGAATCGAGTCTTTTTCGGTTATGGGGTGGGAGCGATGCTGGTAAAGATACAACCCAACCGCGGCTACTGCGCCGACGAGCAGGACCAGCACGGCAAAATGCCATTTCGGCCGCGCCGGTGTACTCACATCTTGTTCAGAAGCAGAGCTTACCCGCGCCGGAGCTGATGCAGCTGCGGTACTGCCACTACTTGCCGCTGCGATGGGACCGCTTTTTGCGGATGGTCGACTTCCGGATCCGCTTCCGGATGCAAATGCCGGCGCGGTCTCTCCGACCTCCAGAACCGGGGTTCGTCCAGATTCGAACTCCTTTCGTACACGCTTCAAATCGGCTCGCAAATCGGCAGCGTTCTGATAACGCAGTTCCCGGTCTTTATCCAAAGCTTTGTTGATGATCTCTTCCAGCTTTGGCGGGATCCCAGGGTTGATGCGAACAGGTGGAACAGGAGCGCGTTCGAGGATGGCATGAAAGATGACTGCTGAGGTTTCGCCACGAAAGGCCACCATGA
>JAFAGX010000534.1 GCA_019237515.1 Acidobacteriaceae bacterium | reverse complement strand
CGAAAGAACCAGAGAAAGAAAGCCGCTAACAGCAGAGGAGGCCAGGCCCAAGCCGGTCTCGTTAGCCAGCCAATTATCCCAGCTGCCACCAGCAACGGAATAGCGTAATAGTAGGCGTCCCGAACCATGCAGTTATAAACTAATTATAGTTGATAGCGGGCATCGGGACCCTTTGCGCAACTTGAATAAAAAGGGGCGCTTATCTGCGCCCTGCGTCCTGACATAATGACACGTCGCGGTACTATGATCGCTTCGGCGGTGCCGAAAATTAGGCGACCTGGTTTGCTTGCCGGAACTGCCGCTCGATGCTCTGCATCTGGTCCTTGAGCCGGAGCTTCAGCTTCTTGAGCCTTACTTCTTCCAACTTCTCGTCATCTGTGAGGAATCGTTTCTGGGTGAGGGAATCAAGGCGTTTTTCGTACTGTGTATGTTCCGTCGCCAATCTGCGGAACTCTTCATGATTGGCGACGAGCTGGTCTTTGGCAGTTAACATCCAACAGACCTCCTAACCGGGTTGTAGACAGGTAGAAGTTACCACAGGACCAGAACTGCTTCAACGCGATTTTCCCGTTTTGAGGTAACGGCTGATGTCCTTCAAGATCACCACAATGCAGCGAAATGCACACGAGAAGGTGCAATTCACGAACAGATGAAACGATACAAAATTGCATCTTCTGGCGGACTGGAGTAATACCCTTTGCGGCGCCCGGCAAGCGTAAAGCCCGACTTCTCGTACAGCGCGCGTCCGGGGAGATTCGACTCCCGAACCTCGAGAAAAATTTCCTGTGCACCGTGACCGCGAGCGACGTCCAGTACTTCGCGGACGAGCCGGGTTCCCAGGCCCTTGCGTCGAGCTGTGGCGGCGACAGCCAGGTTCTCGATCTCCCATTCCTGCGTGCCACCTCGTGCAACCATGAATCCGACAATCGTACTTTCACACTCAGCAACCAGTACGCTTCGCTTCGAGTGTTCTGATAGTGCAGCTTGGTACTGGGCGAGTGACCAATGTGAGGCGGTAGCCGCTTCTCGCTCCAGGCTCATTAAGAACGGAATATCTGCGAGGGTTGCAGGGCGGACGCGAACCTCGTCGTGCGCAGGGGGGGCGTGCTCGATGATCGATTTAGTCAGATGAGAAATTCGGGTCCACCTGATTTCGCGCGAGTGGCCAGGCTGCTCATTGCGCTTTCTTTTCGATTTTCGCCCAGGTATCTTTCAGTGCCACCGTGCGGTTGAAAACCGGCCTGCCCGCTTTCGAATCTGGATCCACGCTGAAATATCCGACTCTCTCGAACTGATAACGATTACCGATCGGAGCACTCGCTAGCGATGGTTCGACCTTGCAGCCGCACAGCACTTCGAGAGAATCCGGATTTAGATTGGCGGTGAAATCCTGGCCTTCTTCGACTTCGCTCGGATCGGGCTTGGTGAAGAGCTTCTCGTACAGCCGGACCTCCGCATCGACAGCGTGTGCTGCGGAGACCCAATGAATTGTGGCTTTCACCTTTCGCCCATCCGGCGGAGAATTGCCGCCGCGCGTTTGAGGATCGTAGCTGCAGTGCACTTCAACCACATCTCCCGCGTCATTCTTCATCACATTTGTGCAAGTAACGAAATATCCGTACCGCAACCGCACTTCGCGGCCAGGAGAAAGTCGAAAATACTGCTTCGGCGGGTTCTCGCGAAAATCGTCCTGCTCAATGTACAGTACGCGCGAAAACGGCACTTTCCGAGTGCCGGCATTTGGATCTTCAGGATTATTCACCGCATCCAGCTCTTCCACCAGGTTTTCCGGATAATTATCAATCACTATTTTGAGCGGCCGGAGCACCGCCATGGCCCGTGGCGCCCGTTTGTTGAGGTCTTCGCGGAGGAAATGCTCCAGCATTTCCAGTTCGACGATCCCGTTCGTCCGCGACACTCCTGCAGCCGCTACAAAGTTTCGAATCGCTTCTGGAGTATAGCCGCGCCTCCGAAGGCCCCCCAGCGTCGGCATCCGCGGATCATCCCAGCCACTTACTCGATGTTCCTCTACCAGCCGGCGCAGGTTGCGCTTGCTCATCATCGTGTAGGTCAGGCTGAGGCGGTCGAACTCAATTTGCTGCGATGGAAAAATCCCCAACTCCCGAATAAACCAGTTGTAAAGCGGCTGGTGGTCGGCAAATTCCAGCGAGCACATGGAATGGGTAACGCGCTCGATCGAATCTGACTGCCCGTGCGCATAGTCGTACATGGGATAAATGCACCACTTGTTTCCGGTGCGGTGATGCTCGGCGTGCAGGATGCGGTACATCACGGGGTCCCGCATGTTGAGGTTTGGCGAGCTCATATCGATCTTCGCGCGCAGAGTGCGCGAACCGTCGGAAAACTCTCCGGCGCGCATCCGTTCAAATAAGCTCAGGTTTTCTTCAACCGACCGGTTGCGATATGGGCTGTCCTTGCCTGGCTTCGTCAAGGTCCCGCGATACTCCCGGGTATCCTCGGCCGAGAGGTCATCGACATACGCTTTTCCCGCTTTGATCAGCTGAAGCGCCCATTCATAAAGCTGGTCAAAATAGTCGGATGCGTAATAAAGACCGTCCCAACTAAAACCAAGCCACTTCACGTCCTGCATGATGGCGTCGACGTATTCGGTCTCTTCTTTTTCGGGATTGGTGTCGTCAAAACGAAGATTGGTTTTTCCTCCGAACTCATCCGCCAACCCGAAATCGAGACAAATTGCCTTGGCGTGGCCAATATGTAGATACCCGTTCGGCTCCGGAGGGAAGCGCGTCTGCACGTCCCCACCGTATTTGTTCGTTTTCAGGTCTTCGAGGAACCGGTCACGAATAAAGTTCGACGGCTTTGGCGCGCTTTCACTCGCACCCGTCGCTACCGATGGTTCGGTTGGAGTCATAGTGTCTGAATGCTCTTGGTCTCTTATGATCTTATCGCAACCGGCAATGCTGGTTGACCCGTGCTCCTTGCCAGCATAAAATTCGCGCTGCATTGAGCTGTGTCCAGGAAGTTCGAGAGCCACTTTATAGAGTCGAGGACTCAATGAATCGCTTCACCCTCTGCCTCATCACCATAGCGACACTCCTGCTTTCCAGTTGCGGCAAGTCTGCTCCCGAAAATTTTCAAAAGACTCTGCAGGAAAAGCTGATCAGCGCCAAGCCGGGGGATGTTATTGACCTCCCCGAAGGCAAATTTCATTTCGCTAACACCCTCTCACTGACCGTCAACGGCGTAACCCTTCGCGGCAAAGGCATGGATAAAACCATTTTGTCATTTGCCGGCCAGGCAACCGGCGCGGAGGGTCTCTTGGTCAAAGCCAACGATTTTACGATTGAAGACATGGCGGTTGAAGACACTGCAGGCGACGCTCTCACCATCCAGGAGGGCTCCAATATCACCGTACGTCGTGTTCGCACCGAATGGACACGCGGCCCGAATTCAGCAAACGGCCCGTATGGCATTTATCCGGTAAGTTGCCGGAATCTGCTGGTTGAGGATTCGGTCGCGAAGGGCGCAGCCGATGCCGGCATTTACGTTGGCCAATCGGAAAATGTCGTCCTGCGCCGCAATCGCTCGGAATTCAATGTCGACGGATATGAGATTGAAAACAGCGAAAATGTCGACGCGTATGAGAACGTTGCAACTCACAACTCCGGAGGCATGGGCATTTTCAACCTGCCGAATTTGCCGCGCCAGGGTGGACGCAATGTGCGCGCCTTTAACAA
>JAFAGX010000529.1 GCA_019237515.1 Acidobacteriaceae bacterium | reverse complement strand
TAGGCGGTCCCTGAATGCCTACCAGCGACGGCAGTTTCCACATAGGCGATAAAGTCGTCTACCCCAACCATGGGGTGGGGGTCATCGAACAGATTAGCAGCCGAACTATTGGTCAGACCGTAGAGAAGTTCTACCTGCTGAAAATCAAATCGAGCAGCCTCAAAGTAATGGTTCCTTTTCATAGTGTTGGCGCGGTGGGATTGAGGCGAGTCATTAAGAATGGCGAAATTCAGAAGATCGTCGATTTTCTTCAGGATGGCGAGTGTGACAACAATGCTGACTGGAAGTATCGGTTCAAGGAAAACTCGGACCGGATGCGGACCGGTTCATTGCTGGAAGTTGCGGCCGTGCTGAAGGGTTTGTTGCTGCTGAACCAGTCCAAGCCGCTCTCGTTCCGCGAGAAGAAGATGTTGGAACGTGCCCGCTATCTCCTGGTGAGTGAGTTGGCGATGGCACGGAGCTGTGAGGAAGTCGACATTGAACAGTTGCTCACAAACGCTCTGTCCAGGTCCGGTCTACGTTTTCCCGAAGCTTCCGAATTCGAATCCTGAATAGTTAACCAGTGCGAGATCAGCGGGAGCGAGGGGCATCCGCGCGGATTCGCTCTTGGATCGCAAGGTTTATAATCCGGAAAAGCATGACTGAACACATCAAGAAAAAGTTACAGGATGAGATCAACACCCTGGAACACGAACTGAGCCACGAACTCCCAAAGGAACTCAAACGCGCCATCGCGCTGGGCGATCTGAGCGAAAATGCCGAGTACCATATGGCGAAGCAGCGCCAGGAATTCGTCAAAGCACGCCTGCGTCAGCTTGGACGCCGATTGGCGGACCTTTCGCTGATCAACATGAATAACATCCCTCGGGACAAAGTCGGCCTGGGCTCAACGGTGAAGGTTTACGATAACGCCAAGAATGAGGAAGTCGAATACAAGCTGGTGACCAGCGAGGAATCCGATGTTGCCGCAGGAAAGATTTCCACGACTTCTCCTATTGGCCGAGCACTACTGAACAAGAAAGTTGGAGATAGCGCGACAGTGGTTACTCCGAACGGCAAGCGCGAGCTTGAGGTCTTAACCCTGACTACCATCCACGACGAAGCAGGGGCTTGATGGCAACTACCTGGACAAGCGCATTCGGAAGGGCTTGTGGAGTCTTGCTGGATGCTATCGTTCGCTGGCTTGCCCTGGCACGAATCAATCCAAATGTGCTCACATTCCTGGGCTTAGTCGTGAACACGATCGCCGCGATTTTGTTCGGTTACGCCAATGCTGATAACCAAGCTCGCCTGTTTCGTTACGCCGGTCTGGTAATCATCGGGTCGGGATTCTTCGATCTGGTGGATGGCCGTGTGGCCAGAGCCACCAACCAGGTAACTCGATTCGGAGGATTTTTCGATTCCGTTATCGACCGCTACAGCGATGCCTCGCAGTTTTTTGGATTGCTGGTTTTCTATGCTCGCGGTGAGCGCTTCGCGTACGTGGTTCTGACTGCATTTGTGATGGTCAGCGCCATCATGGTCAGCTATACGCGGGCCCGTGCGGAATCTTTGATCGGTTCTTGCCGTGTAGGATTTCTTGAGCGTCCAGAGCGCCTGGTGCTGGTGATCATCGGCGCCCTGTTTAACCGCATGGCGCCGGTATTGTGGATCATCGCTGTACTGTCGACGATTACGGTCATCCATCGTGTCCGCTACACCTGGACCCGGACTGAGCTGGTGGATCGGGCAACAACGACAGGGCAGGCGGCATAATATCTGCGCGTATGAAACACGACATTGAGCGTGAATTAAGACAACTCGAACAGGTCATCGAGGAATGGGAGCGAGACCGAGGGAGAGACGATGATCCTGACAACTCAGTTCCCGCCGCTTTGAAGCCTAAGTCGCCCCAAATTAGTGGCGCCGCCGAATTGCCAGAACCCGACGAAAATTAGTAATCGCAACTTCGCGGGCGAGGGCGCCCGCGCCACACTACCCGACCTGCTATGCTATGCGTTCGTCGAGGCGAAAAGCTTGTCATCTGATCCGGTCCTTCTGGTCCACGGTGGCGCATGGGCAATTCCTGACGACATGGTGGAAGCCCATCTACACGGCGTTCGCACTGCTGTCGCCGCGGGCTGGCGTGCATTGAGCAAATCTGGTTCGGCGCTTGATGCCGCTGAAGAGGCTGTAGTCGTGATGGAAGACGACGAGACGTTCGACGCCGGCCGCGGCAGTTTCCTGAACCGAGATGGCAAGGTTCAACTTGATGCCCTGATCATGGACGGTGCGACCCTTCGCGCCGGAGGCGTGGGCTGCGTCGAGCATCTGCGAAATCCTGTACGGGCCGCACGCAAAATCCTGAGTGAAAGTCCACACGTTTATTTCGTTGCCGAAGGAGCGGAGAAGTTCGCGGCACAACATGGAATCCCGCTATGTAAGAACGAAGACCTGATCATCCCGCGAGAAGTTGCGAGATTGCACGAATTTCAGGCGCGCGCGGCTGAGGAGAAACCAAATCTTTTCGCTCCCGCCATCTCCCACGATACCGTGGGCGCCGTTGCGCTCGATCGCGATGGAAACATTGCCGCGGCGACTTCTACCGGCGGGACGCTCAATAAGGCGCCGGGACGGTTGGGCGATTCATCTCTGATTGGCTGCGGCTGCTATGCGGATAATAAATCCGCCGCGGCATCTACAACCGGATGGGGTGAACCGATCATGAAGCTGGTGCTCGCCAAGTGGGCGGCGGACCGGGTTGCCGCGGGCAATTTACCGGAATGGGTTGCGGCCGAGGCAATCAACTACTTGCAGGCTCGCGTGGGCGGGCACGGCGGCATCATCTTACTCGATTCGCGAGGACGCTTCGGCATTGCCCACAACACCCCGCGGATGGCATGGGGATTTAAGACCCCCCACGAAGAAAGCTCCGGGATCGCTCGGTAGAATCTGCTAATTCCGCTTACTAAGCCTGTTCTCCCCAGTTATTTAGCTTGATTTCGCTGTATCTACTGCGGTACAACCAGCCGTTCAGTGACTTCAGTAAAAGCGTCTCGCGTTGAGGCCTGCCGACGAGGATCTACTGGCGGCCGTCCTCTTGATTCGGAAAATGGGAGCCTCCCTGGGGGAACATCATGAAAACATCCAAGCTGATCTGCCTGGTGCTCGCTTCGCTGCTTGCGCCGTTCGCTTTGGGCCAGAGCATAGCAACGGGAGATTTACACGTCACCGTGAAAGATCCCAGCGCGAAGTTGATAACCAACGCCAAGGTTGTTGCTACGGATGCGGCCAAAGGACTCGAACGAGTTGGCAGTGGGAACGGTCAGGGAGAATACCGGGTCCTGGCCCTGCCTCCAGGCACCTACAAGGTCAGCGTGGAAGCATCAGGATTTGCGAAAACCGAAGCCCAAAACGTGATCATCACGGTCGGCCAAGTGCTTGAACTGCCGATCAGCCTATCGCTTGCAGGGACGACAGAGATTGTGAACGTCAACTCTGCTGCAGAACTGGTAGAAACCACACGCAGCTCGACCACCGACACCGTAGAGCAGCGCAGCATCGACGATCTGCCTATAAACGGACGCAACTACATCAATTTTACGCTGACCGACTCGCAGGTGGTTCGCGACAACGCTCCTAACATCGGAGCCGCGCCTACATCGGGCTTAAACATGAGTGGGCAGCGCGCCCGCTCGAATCTGGTGAACGTCGACGGCGCCGACGCAACGGACAACTCAACCAATGGAGTTCGATCGACGGTTTCCCAGGAGGATGTTCAGGAATTTCAGATCATTACCAACGGTTACGCTCCCGAATATGGAAGAGCAGCCGGAGGCGTGGTCAATATCATCACTCGTTCTGGGTCAAACCAATTTCATGGAGACGTGTTTGGGTATCTGAGGAACCGGAATTTTCAAGCCACGAACCCCTTCAGCACCGTATCAAATCCCGCTTACACGCGAGTGCAGGCTGGCGCAGCTTTTGGCGGACCGATCAAGAAAGATAAAACCTATTACTTCTTTTCTTACGAGATCACAAGACGGCACGAAACTGGCTTTGCGACCCTCGGGCAAGGCGGACTGGGCTACTGGGGCCTGGAAAATTTCGATGCGACCAATATCTTCGCGCCCGGGCTCGCGCCACCGGGAACTTTCAATATCCAGGTCACACCACAGCAGGCACAGTTCTTAAGCACTCCCGGTATCCCGCCGGCTCTCCTGCAGGAATACGCGTTTCTTGCTGGGGCCAGCTCCGGCATTGCCTTGAACGGCAAATATCCAGCTGCTTTTGGCCTGTTGGCTGGTACCCCGACTGGACCACCGATCCCGTCGAATGGAAGCAGTCCGTTGGCTCAATTCGCGAGCTCCTGCAATCCCAATAACAAGCTATGCAACGGTTTGCCTGCGGCTTTCCTGACGTTGAATTCTCAGGTGGGAAATTTTCCGGTGTTTGAAGGAACCAGCCTTTACTCGCTGCGTCTGGATCACAACGTAACCGACAGAAACCGGCTGATGCTGCGCGCAAACGTGAGTCCAAGCACCGTCACAGGAATTGAAGTGAACGGAGAGGACCAGACATTTGGCCAGAACGCTTTTACGCGCACGTCGGAACAAACTTACCGCGATGCCGCCGGTGAAGCGCAGGACACCTGGACAATTGGTAGTAACAAAGTGAACGAATTTCGCTTTCAATACGCACGGCGCGGTTTGCTCTACAACTATTCCAGCGCTCCCGGCGGCTCTGATGTCGCCGTCAACATTCCGGGATTCGGATATTTCGGCCGCGAACCATACTCCTTTATCCAGCGAACCGAACAGCGGTATCAGTTCGCTGATAATTTCTCCTGGAGCATCGGCCGCCACGATACGAAGTTTGGGGTCGATTTCAACTACATTCCGGTAGTGGCAACGTTCACGGTGAATTATGGCGGTGTATATAGCTTTGGAGCTTTGAGTAACAGCGACGTATTAGGAGCACTGCCTCCGGCGCTGCAGGCGATTGTTCCCGGATTCAATGCGGTGGAGGCGTATGGATTAGGCGTTCCTCAGACCATAGTGCAGGGAATCGGCAATCCTCATGACACCTTTTCCAACAAACCCCTGGGCGTGTTTTGGCAGGATTCGTGGCGCGTGCGCCCCAATCTCACGCTGAATTACGGTGTTCGCTACGATGTTGAATTCCCGCCACAGCTTCCGGCTCCCGATCCTCTTGCGGCGGCAGCGTACAACAGCCTCGGCCTGCAAAAAGGAATTCAAACCGATACCAACAACGTTCAACCACGGATTGGTTTGGCATGGGATCCCAAGGGCGATGGGAAAAATGTTGTTCGGGCGGCTTACGGACTCTTCTATGACCACCCGCTCCTTGGACTCTATTTCCTCGGCGACGCGTCTGACGGTTCCAAGAGCGGACAATTATTGTTTGCCGGCGGGACGCCCTGTTCACCAACGGTGGCTCCTGGGCCCGGTAGTTTGAATGCAACCAACATCTTTCAGGGGATTCTGACCACAGCAAACTGCTTGCCGACAATTCCCGGATATCAGGCGAGCGGCTCGCGGTTTAATCCGGATCCATTCACGACACCATCGCCGAATAATCCCGGCTTGTTCGTAAACCAGAATTACCTCAATCCAGCAACGTTCTTCCCGTTAGCGTTTCAGCCATTCGGTTATCCGCAAGCCAAGAATTTCGTGTACGCCTACTCACAGCAGGCAAACTTCACGGTCGAGCATGACTTCGGCCATGACCTGGCGTTGAGCCTCGCTTACAATTTTAACGGCGGCCGGCACTTGAACCGTCCTATAAACGCGAACACCGCGCGCGGCGATTTGCTGGTCAAGAATTGGCAATCAGCAATTGTGGCCGGAGCCGCGTTGCCGACGGATAATCCACTTTCTGTGGGATCCAGTGGTGCTCCCTGTGGTGCAGGGGCGGCTGGACCATGGGTTTCGGCGCCGCTTGTAAACTTCTTCCGGCCTTCGGGGCTGAATCCAGCGATTGCTGAAGCGGTTTTAACCACAGCGGCAGCGCCCTGCGTCGCCTTGGCGAGGCAACTTTTAGGGGCTGACGGGCTCAGCACCGCTTGCAATCCGGCGGCTTCCGGCCTGACGGGCTGTGTTCCGTTCAGTGACATGGCGGCGAACTTCTCTAATGGGAGTTCCGATTACAACGGGTTCTCCGCGAACTTGCGAAAACGGTTCAGCAGCCATTACGAGTTCCTCGCATCCTACACATATTCCCACGCGATCGACGACTCGACAGACCTGCAAGCACCACTCTCGCCACAGGACAGCTACTTTCCGAGTCTGGAGCGCTCGAATTCACTATTTGACCAACGCCATCGTTTCGTTTTCAGCGGCGTCTACCAGAGCGGCAGGTTAAGCGGCAGTAGCTTCGGAAGCAAACTGCTGAGCAATTGGACGGTCGCGCCCATTGTGGATGTGGCGTCCGGAAGGCCGTTCAACATTCTCACCGGCGACGCGGACAATTTTCAGTTCTCTCCGGATACGGGTCGTCCGAATATCGTTCCGACCGGAGCTCCTTCGACTCCATGCGGTTCGGCTGTGGCCTCGAAGTTCTCGCCTAGTGGATTTTTCGAGGAACCCTGTTATGCGGTCTTTGCTGCAGGCGGCACGCCCACACTGCTTTCCCTGGACGGCAACTTCGGGCGAAATGGTGGACTGCAGCCATGGACGGTCTTCAATGATCTTCGCATTGCCCGGCGACTCTATTTCGGCGAGCGCGTGAACATGGATTTAATAGCCGACATGTTCAATATCGCTAACCGATTCAACGTGTCAGCCGTCAATCAGTTATTCACGGCTGCCGGCCAAGCTACTGCGGCATACGATCCTCGGCAGTTCCAGTTCGCGATGAAGGTGAACTGGTAAGAACTGCCGGCTAACAGAACACAGAAAAAGATACACAAATGCGTGTACGGCTGATCTTGTTTGTGCTCTTGCTAACGCTTGCTTTATCTGCCCAGAATGCGAGCAGCGCGTCCCCTAGTACCCCAACCTATACGGCGGACGGTCAACTGGTTTTTCCTTCAAATTACCGCGAGTGGATCTATCTGAGTTCCGGCATCGACATGAGTTATTTTCAGAACGCAAACGCCATGGGTCACTCGATGTTCGATACGGTGTTTGTCAATCCCGAAGCTTACAAATCATTTCTGCAAACCGGCACGTGGCCTGACAAAACCATGCTGGTGCTCGAGGTTCGCATGGCCGGCACAAATGCTTCCATCAACAAGAGCGGCCACTTTCAAACTACGGAATTGATGGGGCGCGAAGTTCACGTGAAGGACGAAGCACGCTTTCCCGGGAAATGGGCGTTCTTCGGTTTTGAAGACAAAGATACCGCCAAGATGGTCCCGAAAGAGGCCGCCTGCTACTCCTGCCACGAACAGCACGGTGCCGTCGATACAACCTTTGTGCAGTTCTATCCGACCTTGATCGATATCGCTAAGCAGAAGGGCACGCTCAGCGCAGCTTACGTGAAGGAAGAAGCTGCCGCTTCGGGAAAAGAACATCCAAAATCATCGCATCAATGAACATTTGAATAGCCTCGGCGAACGTGAGTAACTGCATAAAGTCTA